>JAKSUL010000014.1 GCA_024409055.1 Bacilli bacterium | reverse complement strand
AGATAAGTGTCGCAACTAAATCTTACACCAGGATTGATATGAGCCTTTTTTTGCCTAGAAGTGTTGCACTTGAACGGTAAATTCACCGCGAAACAAAAAGGAGCGTCAGATGACGCTCCTAGTTTGATTGATTGAGAACAATTGCTCTATCTCAGTTATTCAACAGTGACGTTGACGTTGGTGAGGCTGAGTTCTGTATAAGCTCCCTGCGAGTGGAAGAGTTCGAGGGACGCCTTGCCGCTCAAAACATTTTCATCCGTAATCAAGGCAGAAACCGTTTTGTTTTTGTCCGGGCAAGTCAGTACGGCTGAATAGCCATCGGTAGAACGTGTAACGTCAAGATAGATATCCATGTGGTCCTTGCCGCCGTCATTTCCAAATCCGCCGAAAGCGTTGTCGGAGCTAAAGCCAAGTTTCCCCCACAACGCCCTATGATACATAGAGAAACGAACGGTCGAATAGGCATTAAACTCAACCCTCGGCAAATAAATAGTACCGCTCGTGCTGTCACCGTTGCTCAATATGAACCTTCCATCTTTATAGGAGACGAAGCCTCCAATTCCGTCAACGTGTACGCCATAGCCGCCAGAAATAGCAATGTCAGCATCCGTCATGATTTCCGATGTAGGAGTGTCGGCAAGGCAAATCTCGCAAGGAGCAACTTTGTGGCCGATAGCGAACGTGGAAGCAATGGCCTGGCTAGAAGGTGCGTGATCAATATGATCCAAAGTAATCCTATTGAGATAAAAGCATCTATAAGTGCCAAAGACAAAAGTGCCTGATAAAGAAGAGGTTCCGTTAATAACGTTTTCGTCAGTAACGGTAACGATTTTGACCACACCGGTAGAAGTCTTGGACGTTAAGGTCAATTTTTCTGTCGCTTCGTCATATTGGGCAGTGATGGCGCCATAGACGCCATCAACTCCACTCGGAATATCGAGCAAATCTTTTTCAGAATCGATCGAAAGGCCGACATAACTGCCGCCCCAGGTCGCGCTTGAGGTGCCGAACTCAAAGATAACATTTGTGAAAACGGTATAATCGACCTTTGGGAACGAAGCCTGCATATTAGTAGCCTCAGAACGGGGATTGGCCCACATGATTCCACCTACTAAGCCTCTATTTCCTTCTTGAGTTGGCGAAGGGTGCCCAGTGGCGTTCGCTCCGTAAGCATGCTCGTCATTGGCTAAATTAACATCGGCCGTGACCATCGGAATAGACTTCGTGTCAGAGCAAGTCTCGCAAACGCCAGTCTTATTTCCGATATGATCGGTCGGAACCGTGTATTGATAGTTATGATCGGCTAAATCGAGAAGAACATCTTCGGGAACCACGCCAGCATATGGGTCTTGGCTTCCACGATCGGTGAAGTTTCCGGTTGGCTGGGTTGTGAAATGCTGATGGCAAACGCAGCAAGTCCAGAATTCTTCGTGACCGTGTTCAACACAAGTAGATTCGACTCTTTCGTAATGGTAGCCTTCGTGATTGGTGTGATCCGCACCGAAAACTCCAGAAGCGGCATTGGCGCCAACGGCGAACATCGCGCAAGCAGTAACTGCGCTGACCGAAGACAAAACTAGCCACTTATAACGTTTTTTCGACATAATAAATGTCCTCCAATTTTGAAAAACTTTCAGTAGTGAGTATATTTTGACATATTTTTAAAAAGTTTGGAACAATTTTAACTTAATCCCAAGCCAAGACTTTTAGATGTTTGTTTATAAAACAAATAATTCGTTTTGTTGGTCAAATGCGGCTTAATTGCAAAGAAAAATGGATTAGTGGCTATTTTTATAACACTCGAGCAAAATCGGGCCCAAAACAGAAGCGAATCCATGATTGCAGCTCGCATTGGGATCCTCTTTTTCCCAAAGGGTTCCGGTTAGTTTTGCCATTTTCCCGAAGTAAGGGACGAATTCATCAAGAATCTCTTTGTATTTACGGTTCTCAAACAAAATGAGCAAGCGCAAAAATTTGCCAATGAACACCGCACTTCCGGCAAGAGTTTTATCCCCTCCTGCATGAACGACGTTCTCGAAGAAGGCTTCATCGCGTCTGATATTGAAAAAATAGGCATAGTATTGGGCTGTTTCGCTAATTAGGTTTTTAGTTGCCACCACTTCGCCGTTTATTCTTCTTGCGTTATCCAAAAAATAACGTCCGTTAAACGACAGCTTGTTGATGGTCGCCTTTAAGCGCTCAGATTTTTCGAACACCTTTTCGTCCCCGTAAAGCTCATAAGCGGCATCCAAAGCCCCTTTATAAGTCATGTTGGAAATGAAAGAAATCGGTTTTAGATATTCTTCCTTTGTGGCGTCGCTCCACTCGACGAATTCCCAAGACTGCAAATTCTCTAACAAACCAAGCTCGTTTTCGAATTGTTCGAAATAGCTTAAAACATCCATGACCTTTGGCTTAAGCGATTCAACAAGTTCGCGGTCTCCGGTATCACGATAATAACGGGCTATCTCAATCACAAACCACATAGCCCAGTTAGGGATGAACGTATGATCTTCGTGGATCGCGGGATAACTCATAGGGACCATCTTGGGAGGGAGTTCAGGCGAAACCTCATAGACGAAATTCTCCAAATAGGCCTTCTCTATTTGATGGTTTCCTGTATAAAAAGGTTCGGCTAAACCCTCGAAATATGAATCGCAGAGCCAACCGCTTCTTTCTCTTCCAGGGCAATCCGTGAAGAGATCGAATGCGTTTTGCTCAAAAGTTCTCTTTGCGGCCGTTAAGACCTCATCAATATCCTTTTCACCGGTAATGTGCGCTTTCGTGGCGTCGTTTTGGATCAGGACGGTTTGAACATCTACCGATTTCAGTTCTTTTTCGGCGATGACAATCGCGTGCATGCACGAATACGGAGAGGACGAATAGACGATGTTACGACCTTTCTTTAATTTGATTTCGATGAGTTCGTTGCATGTGGAACGAGCATAAATCCATTTGCCATCCGGCAAGAATTCATCAAACACCAAATAGGCCGTTTGCTCTTCCTCTACTTCAAATTCCAAACGAAAGATACCGCTGACGATACGGTCGTATTTGAACTTGTAGAAAATATGGTTTTCCTTCAAGGAATTCACTAAAGATGCGACATCAAATTTATCTTGGCGAGCCTTCATGTAAAAGCGGCTCTCGACATCATTATCGAATCCTTTGAAAAGACCGTGGGAAACAAGCTTTGGCTTTGCCGTTTTGTATAAGCATGTATCTTTAAAATTGCTGATAAGCGAATAGTCAGAGGCCTCTTTTAGGTTCAAATATTTAGAAGAAGGTTCCTTAGTGAAATCATATCTTTCGATGAAGCCTCTCTGGAAAGAGAATCTATTCGATTCGGAAACATGGAACTCGTCAAACTTTAGTTTTATGTCGCTTGAGGAAAGAACCACTTCTCCATCTTTATAAAACTCAATGCCAAACAAAAATTCGCGGCAATCCAAGTCGAATGTCGGAATCCCGTAATAGATAACTTTGATTTGCAAAGAATCCGTAATACCGTTCAAGGATACTTCGTTGCAATTGAGGCGACGATTAGTTCTTCTATAGGGACCGAATTGAACCAGCCTTCCATCAAAATAAACGGAATAGAAAGAAGAGGAAACGATTTTAATCGTGTCAAAACAAACATGGCTTGGCATTTTAACGTCAAGCAGCGAATTTTCAGGTATTTTTTCTAAAGAAGTGAAAACTTTCATATTAGCCCTCATATGCGATCGTTTTGGTTGCGTGAATAACGATGAATTCGCCGCGCTTTACCGCAAACGCTACATCGCGACCATCCACTTTCAAAACTGGATTATTCGAAAAATTATTAAGAAGCTTTATGGTGTCAGGGCGTTTCAATTGGATTTGAAACGATTCCTTTCCATCTTTAAATGACCCGGAAACCTTGTGGTCCCCAAACGTCCTTAGGTTATCAAAGTGCACGCCACCTTGTTTTAGCGATTCGGCAACGGAAGGGAAAACAACCAATTTGTCCTCGTAATTTTGAATCATCATATCCGCTAAAGCCTTCAGGTAGCCGATATTTGCTTCCAAAGTCAACACATAAGGCCCGAATTCTGTGTATCCGGTCCTTTTGTAATCCGTATTCATATGGAAACCGTTCGGATGAGTGAAACACTCATAATCCTTCAAATGTTTTAGAGCCATCTCGCCATTTCCAATGTAAGAATTCATACCCGAACATTCAACGGGCGAGAAACCAACCCAATTTTCAGGGCCAAATCTTTCCAAATGGGAAATATCTTTTTGGATGAGGTCACGGTTAAGAAACGGATCGACGAGCTCCATGTTCTTATACATGAGCATGTGGGAAAAATGACGATGCGACATATCGAACTTCTGGTCTTTGGAAATCACCAGCAATCCATTTTCGTCCCGATAATAAGGGGAAAGTTCGCTTAGAACTTCATCGTAATGCGAAACGTCCTTTTTCAATATGCGTCCCATTTCAGATAAACGTTCATAAAGGTATCTGATCATCGTTAATTCGAAGTTGGTTTGATATGGATGCACGGATTTTGGGCCGTTCTCGAAATATTCCGGGGAAGCATGTAAGACTTTGAGTTGATAATGCCCGTTTTCGTTTTTCTCCATTATCGAGAATATGCATTTTTCCGTTTCGGTGAAAAAAGGAAAGGCCTCCTCTTTTAAGAAACTGGTGTCTTTTGTGTAGCAATAATAATCATAAAAGGCTTTAAGAACCCATATAGAGCAGCACGGATTCAAGGCATATTGAGGCCATCCGCAGAGCTCTACACCTTCTTGGGTGCAGTCCGCCGGGACCAAAAGGCCATCGGTTTTCATGAACTTTTTGGCGAATTTCCTGAATGTTTTTTTGTGGTCAACCATCCAATCGACCAACACTTTTCCTTCTTCGTAATTGCCTAATTTTAAGTAACCTTCATACGTCATCTCGACGTTAATGTCGTTATGGAGATCGGCTTTCCAAGGCGGCAATTCCCCGTTGTTTCTAGTCCACACCCCATGCAATGTCATTGGGTATTTTTTCCTCGAATTGCAACCGAAGTAATAACGGCCGAATTGGAATAATTCGTTGATTTTATCATCACATGTCGTGATGTTGGCTGTCGCGCAATAAGAACGCCACCACTCTTTATGAGCCTTGAGGTTTTCGTCCTCTTTTCCAAAATAATCCAGCAAACGTTTTTTAGCCGATTCATAGCCGTCATCTTGGTAAACGGTGATCAAAAGCTGTTTTTTCGTTCCAAACATCGATTCGTGCAATAAAATCCCGAAACAATGTTTGCCGTACATCTTTTGCCGAATATGTTTTATCTTTCCGTCTTCTAACGTTTCAAACGGTTTGTAGCCAAGGCCGCCTTTCGACACTTTTTTCGTCAGGTAATCGACCATCTTTATCTCGTAAGTCAATTCCGAATCATAACGGTAAACCATTACGTCTTTATTGGCGTCGATAAAACCAAAGAAATCTAAGTCGCCCCCTGACACCGTGAATGTAGCGTCATCTAGATTGAGAGAGAATAAATCGTTTTCGCCGACCGCGCGGTTAAATACGAGCATCGCGCAATTGATTTTCGTCGGATAAGGATGGAGGTAAGAACGGTCAAAAATATTATCCTCCTTGTATTTACCGTCTCTTAGGACTTCAAGGAGATGTTCGTAATCGAAATCTTTGTCCCGATATTCTTTGGGAAGACGATTGTCCCATAAGTCAATTTTATCTAAAGATAAAATCAAATTATCGGTTCCATATATCAGGGCCCCAAGGGTGCCGTTACCGATCATCAAGCCTTCATGTGATGTTTTAATTTGGCCTTTGCTTCTATATATCATGTTAAATAAACTAGTTAAATTTCCGACGTTAGTAATAATAAACTTTTAGAAATACCTATAAAAGCGTCCTGGACTATATTGTTGCCGATGTTTGGAAAGCCTAATCGCTCAAGACGCAGGAATGATTCTGCTAAGAAAAACCAACGAGGCACCAGGCGTCGTTGGTTTTGAAGTCGTTTAATGCCGGTTACTATTCAGCAACGCTGACGCTACTTAGACAAAGGAACGAATACGCGCCCTGCGAGTGATAAAGCCCAAAGGAAGAGGTTCCGTCTATCACGTCTTGGTCTACGACGACTGTCGACAATGAGTCACCTTTGCCAGGACAAGACAAGACAGCGTTATAACCCTCGGCCGTTTTCGTGATGTCAAGGTAAATGACGGTGTCTTTGGATCCGTCTCCGTAGTAACCGAAGTTGTGGTCGGCGTCAAAGCCGATTTTGCCCCAAAGCGGAGCGTAATACATCGAGAAACGGACGCATGAGTAAGCGCTGAATTCGACCCTCGGCATAAGCACCTTGCCAACGCCGTTGGAGCCATCGGAGAGGACGACCTTTTGACCATCGTATCCATGGAAACCGCTGAGGCCTTCATTGCCAACGCCATAGCCTTTGCTAAGGTCTATGTCGGCATCGCTCATAATCTCTTCTGAGGGCACTTCGAGCAAGCAATCGACGCACTTTTCGACTTTATGACCGATCCTGACGCTAGATCCGATCGGCGATCCTGAGCCTGAGTGCTCAGCGTGGTCCATGATTATCTTGTTGAGATAGAAGCATCTCCAGTTGCCAAGGCTAGCAACGCCAGAGAGTGAGGACGTGCCGTTGATGACATTCTCATCGGTAACGACGACCGTCTTCGTCAAGCCAGTCGAGGTGAGTGACGTGAGGCTCAAACTCTTTGACGCCTCATCGTATTGGGCAGTGATGGAACCGTAGACACCGGCGACTCCAGACGGAATGTCGAGGAGGTCATTCTCCGAGTTAATCGAAAGCTTGACGTAGCCTCCCACCCATGTCGCGCTAGAGGTACCAAATTCGAAGATGACGTTGGAGAAGGCGGTGTAATTGATTTTGGGGAAAGCGATCGAGGTAATGCCTTCGCCATCGCCTCCCTGCCACAAAAGTCCACCGAGAATTCCTCTGTTTCCTTCTTGTTCGACAGTGATCAGCATATGAGCATTCGCTCCATAAGCGGTTGAAGAAGTAAACTTGACATCAGATGAGGCCATAGGCACATCCGACAATTCTTTGTGTTTGCAAACCTCGCATTGACGAACTTTGTATCCGATTTTGTCAGACGGGGCAACAAAATCATCGCTCCATTCGTGCGAGTGATTGAGGAGAATGCAGCCGTTATATAGAGTCACGGAACGCGAAGAGCCTTTGCCGTAAATCACAATGTTTTTCTTGCCCTCGATGATCTCTTGATCGTCGATCTCGACAGTTTTTTCTCCCCTACCGATGCAAGACATTTTCAAAACATTTTCTTCGGTGCTGTAATTCAAGACGAAACACGCGTTCGGATCTTCGTTCCAGTTGCTCTCGGTAGAGCCATCGAACAAATTAGTTGCTTCTTCATCAATACCGAGATGAACCGCGAATTTCTGGCCCCAGCTCGGTCTATTGTTGGTTCTAAATTTGATGACAATATCCCTATCAGAATGGGCCTTGAAATCGATTAGAGGCAAATAGAAGTAGTTAACCTTTGTTTCATTATCATAGAAGCCATAGCGGAAATCGCCTACTTCAAACGGCTCATCGGTGGTTTTTTCTTTTACGTAACTACCAGGTTTCAAACCATAGTTGAACGTGATGTTTTCGCCGTTTTTGTTCATCAAGACAACGTCCTGATCTTCCATAGGAGCGCCTTCACCCATGGGTCCTTTGCAATATTCGCAGCTCACGCTTTTATAAGAGATGCAGTCAGTTGGAATGTTGGGGACGCTACTTTCGACGCATGTCGCCGTGATTTTTGCGGTTTTAAACACCTCTTTATACCCGGTTGCACCACCGCCGGCGATGACCTTGACCCAGTAATTGGCCGTAGTTCCGCCATTGATCGAAGCGCATAGTCCATCGAATTTGATGTCATAGTATTTTTTCGTCATCGCCTCGTCCGTGTAGAAAACATAGGACAAGTCCCCAGACAAGGATGAAACGGCCGCCTCTTCTTCTTTGAACTGCGACCCACAATTAACGGAGTATTCCGATTGAAGACCGTTGATCGCGTTTTCTTTGGAGTTGGGCGAAACCACTGTAGTACAGCCGGATAAGACTAGCCCCGACAAGAACGAAGCCGTCAATGCACCGAATTTAAGGTTTTTGTTCATATTGTCTCCTTTTCGTTAAGCCCCTCATTTGGACTCTAAAGCGATTTTGGTGATTTTAATATCCCTAAAGAACATCGAATTGAGATACAAAGGTAACGAGTTTTCTCCATTAACGACATCTTCGCTTAAAGAAGTAGGTTTTTCGACCGTTTTCCCATCGCCGGTTATATAGGCTTTATATTCGGATCCCTCTTGGCAAACGTTGAGTTCCGCCGCGATAAATTGGCCCTGAATAGCGCCCTCAGTACCAGGCTCGATCCACGAACGCCTATTAAAACTCACGCCGTAATTAGCGTCGTCAATTTGAATGCCATAGGTGACCTTGCTATATAAACTGTAATCCACTTTCGGGAGGTTAATCTCAATCTCGGCATAGCCGGTGGTGAAATCTTCGGCGGCGGAGGTATCGAAAAGAAGAACTCCCGGTTCATTTATATCCTGTTTGATCGCACGGCTTAAAAGCTCATCTTCCCCTTCATAGGCGCCAGAAGCGCCAACCAAAGTCGCGGTTGCTCCAAAAGTGTCGAAAGCAAAGTTAACTTCTTCGGCAGTTGAGGGACTTGTCTTCTCAACAGGCGTATCGGGGTTGATATCACCGCAATAATCGCAATAGAACGTACCTGAATGGCCGATTGTGTCCTTCGCCCACATTTTTGTGAATGCGTGCTCGCCTTTTATTTCTCGTTTCGCATCAGAAGTCTGTTCCTCAAACCCTAAAGTATCGAAGAAGGCTTTGTAGTGATATTGCTTATAGCAACGGGTGTCTTTTTCCGTTTCTTCGATGGACCACCCGGTCTCGGTAATCGTCTTTGAACAAGTTTTGCAAACGGCTTCCGCCTTGCATTCGTCTTCATGTTCTTTTTCTTCGGCCCAGGTGTAGGTCACGCTCTCGAAAATATGCTTGTCCTTAATGTCGAATTTGGCTTGATAAGTGACGTCTTTGGTTGCTTTCGTCCCAATGTTAAAACATGTTTGGCCATCGTAATAACCTTTGAAAAAATAACGACGGCATTCTTCTTTTATGTCGTAGTCACGAATATCGTCCGGAGGAACGATGGTGTGTCCTTCGACATAAACTTTGCTGCATATCTCGCTTCCGTCGAGATTCAAAAATTTAACAGTGTATTGTTTCTTATCGGCTTGTCCGCCAGCACATCCTGCTAGGGAAAGCGACAATAAGACGGTACTGAGTAGCCTATGCGTATTATTTTTCATGCACATCTCCTTTGAACGATCTTATATCAAGTTTTTTCGATTATCGGCGTTTGTAACTATTTAATCCTCATCGTTGTCTCTGCGTCGAAGAAATAGAATTTTTCTTTATCGAATGAAACGACGAGATCTTTGGTGTTGGCGTCGACGGTCTTGTTTGTTTTGACAGAAATCGTGTTATCGCCCACCAAGCTATAAATAATTGATTCGGTGCCCAAAAGTTCTTCTCCCGTCACATTTAAAGTGACGTTGTTTTCTTTTTCTTCGCCGATCAAAATATGCTCCGGTCTGATTCCCAAAACGATTTCTTTTTCATTTCCGGCTAGAACTTTTGCGTCTTTTTCGGCAACCTTGAGGCTTAAAACTCCATCAAGAGAAGTGAAAACCCCATTTGTGAAATGGCCGTGAACGAAATTCATAGCAGGAGATCCGATGAATCCGGCAACGAAAATATTGGCGGGGTCTTCAAAGCAGACTAATGGTTTGTCTATTTGCTGGACACGGCCATCTTTCATGATGACTATGCGGTCCGCCAAAGTCATGGCCTCGGTCTGATCATGGGTAACGTAGATCGTGGTAGCCCCAACGCGCCTATGGAGTTTAAGGATTTCGCCTCTAGTTTGGACTCTTAATTTGGCGTCTAAGTTGGAAAGAGGTTCGTCCATCAAGAACACTTTCGGTCTGCGAACGATGGCTCTTCCTAAAGCGACACGCTGACGCTGGCCACCTGATAAAGCGGCCGGGAAACGGTGCAAATACAACTCAAGGTCAAGAATTGAGGCGGCATGGAAAACTTCCGCGTCGATCTCGTAACTATAATAATGACGGTATTGCAAAATCGGCGTGTTGCCTTGTTTTACCTCTTCATATTCTTTTTCTTTTTCAGCGATGATTTTTTCTATGGATTTGACGTCGTTGACGAACATCTCCATGAGATCTTTATCGGTGCCGTATTGCTTTTCGAACTCGTATTCTTCCTTGGCTTTCAAAAGTTCTTTGGAAGTTTCGCCTTGAGGTTCCAAGGCTTTGATCTTTTCTTCGAGGCTTAAAAGCTTTTGTTCGTGTAGGGAGTTCTCGTTTTTTTCTTTTTCAATCAACCCTTTGACGTAGTCGAGCTCTTTTTTATTGCTTTCGATTTCTTTCTCCAAGCGTTTGAGCCTTTTTTCGTCCAACCCAACTATGGGTTTTCGGATTTTAAGGATCTCTTCAAGCGACTCATTAATGAGGTTAAAAGAGTCCATGTATTCCTTTTTCAAAGTGGCGTTGTCGCTATCCTTGACCATTTTCTTAACGATCAAATTGATGCGTTTTTTCTCTTCTTGAACTTTCTTTAGGAGTTCAATCACCTTTTCGTCTGGCTCATAGGTTGGGAAGTAATCTTTCTTAATTTTTAGGCCATAGGACATGTTTTTATAAACAGTCATATGAGGATAAAGAGCATAGTTTTGGAAAACCATCGAAATATTGCGGTCCTTCGGAGGGACGAAATTCGTGAGTTTTCCGTCGATCAAAAATTCTCCGGTGGAGATTTCTTCCAAGCCGGCAATCATCCTTAACGTCGTCGATTTACCGCATCCAGAAGGACCGACGAAAACGATAAATTCCTTATCTTTGATGTCGATGTTGAAATCGAAGACAGCGTGGACGTTGTTCGGATAAATTTTATTTACGTTGTTTAATACGATATTCGCCATAGGTAACCTTCTTACAAACTGAAGTCCAAATCCGGGAAAGTCTGTTTGGTCTTTTCGACCCAAGAGCTCCATTCCCTAGAAGCGGTTAAGTAGTCGCCGTTGGAGCATTCAGCTGGGGTCTTACCGCTTCTAAGGTTGGAGAAATAATATCCAGCCGGACGATAAGAAGCCTGTTCGCAAACGGACATGAGGCTGTCGGAATTGCAGTAGTAAAGCTGATACTGCTTGGAAATGTCGATGACTGATTTGCAGAAATCGGTGACTTCGTTATAGATGCCATCCAAATAGTTGTTCGATTTGGAAAGGTTAAACGGCCTGATGGCGGACGAATTCTTGGTCCAAGCCTTGCATCCTTCCTCGGTCGCAAACCACTTCATGAACGTTTTTGCCCATTCCGGGTGTTTGCAAGCCTTCGGAACAAAGAGGTTCTCGTTGAAATCGGCTTCGACAACGCCTTCTTTTCCTTCTTCGCACTTATAACCGGACGGTCTAGTGACAACGTTATTGTCATCGCTGACCTGCGGGAAGGCGAACATCTTCATGGAACAATTTGGCTGAAGCTCGATTTCTTCCTTCATTTCGGTTTCGAACCAAGTGCCGTTAGGCATCATGGCCGCCCCTTGTCTAAATAGTTTAACTTGAGCGGAAATGTATTCGATTTCACCACTGGTTTTGTAGGTGTAATCGTCATTGAGTAACAAGCCATCAACAAGCTCTAAGCCTTTTTGGAAGCCGATGCGGTTCGACGGTTTGAAAACATCCTTCGTTTCATATTTGAAGAAATTATCCATTATGTCAGTTCCGGAATAGGAAACATCCCAGCCCTTATCGGCGAGATATAGATAATGGTCTTCTGCGGCGTAGATGAAAGGCGAGATGGTGTTGGTGGTTCCTTTTTCTTTTACGGACGAATTCTTGATGGTGTTCGCTAAATCCTTGAGCTCTTTCGTGGTTTTTGGAACATTCCATCCATTCGCGGCGAAAAGATTGGAATCGTAAACGAATCCGCTGACGTTGTAATAAAGAGGGTAGCCGTAATATTTGTTTTGGAACTTTCCGAGTTTCTTGGCGTTTTCATCCATCCTGCTCAAAACAGTCGTTCCATCACCGATATCTTCGTTGAAGGTCTCGGTGAGATCCATGACCAAACCTTGGTAGGCCCACATTCTGACTTTATCGAAAGTGCGGTCATAAATCATGATGTCGCTAGCTTTTCCTTGTCTAAGCCTAGTTTCGCAAGTCTGGCTCATAGAACGGTTCGGGACCAATTTTACCTTGATATCAGGGTGTGCTTTTTCGAAGGCCTCTTTTACGGCCTCATACGGTGTTTGTCCGAAGCCGGCATCGACATATTCAATGCTCAAGGTCTCACCGCTTCCACCGTTTCCTCCGCAGGCAACAAGCCCAGCGGCACACAAGATTGTCGTAAATAATAGATTCGCACGATTTTTCATAATTTATTCTCCTTTGCAAATGTTGTTTTTATTTAATTAAGAGGAACGATGAATGTTCCCTCTCCCGGTTCTAGTTCAAATGTATATGAGCCAGAGGGAGATTCAAGAATCTGACGCTCGCCCATTTTATACACCAACAAGGCTTTGGTGTTTTTGAAATTCAAAGTGACCGTATTGTTCAATTTGTAGAACGGGTCCGTGAAATTCACGAGCATAAACGCATCGGAGCGATCGGTCTTTCTCTTCATCGATGTCATGAACACATCCTGCGTGCAGGAAGCGATGCTGACGCGATCGTTGGAACTCACGTTGCCGCGATTGTTCTCCAAGAGTTCAAAGTTAAGGTTAGGAATATCGGGATCTCCCAATTTGCACATTATGTCGTCGTATTCGAAGCAAGAAACTATCTTCTCGAAGCTTTTGATTTCATTGTTGCACTCTTTGACGTAAGCGTAGTTCTTAGTCAATTCGCCATTAGTCAAGTTAAGGAGGGCATAATTTCCTTCCGCTTCGCCGTTTTTGCAACCATATTCGTAATAGGTTACCTTCGAGGATCCGAATGCTAAGTCCGTATAGAGTTGCATCCTGATATCGCCGATGGAAGTCAAATCCCTCATCCCGGTGAAGTCGCCTTTTGTTTGGACGTAAGTCTCTAAATTGCACCCATAGTCCTTACATTTTTCGGCCGCGGTCTGCAAGTTATAAAGGTAAAGGTCTTTCATGTATGAAGAATCCTTTTTACCCTTCATGAACGGATAGAAGTCATAGGAAATGGACCCGATTTTTTTGCCCGTGTATGCATAATAAGAATCGACATACTCAGACCATCCAGGGCCAAGAGAAGTTCCCCCGGCATGGCAAGGCAATAAATTGACGATCGGATTGACGTTTTTGACCCCCAATTCATCCATCCTATTAAGATAGATGTCGGTGATTTCGCCTAGCGTCTTTAAAGAGCTGAAAAAGGGTTCGTCGGCAAGATAATTGCCGGCATAAGCAGGATGCTTGAAATATTGTCTTTCCTCTGGATCGGTGCTTTCTGGGAAAAGAACCTCGAAGGCCTCTTTGTACTGATCGTACGAACTCAACTGGCTGCGGTACTTTTCAAGGGGGTTATCGTATCCAGCATAAATGCCCATCATGTAGGCCGCCCAATCTCTGGCGTAATGTTTCAAGCCATATTTCTCGCAATAGTCGAGTATCTGCAAATTTTGCTCGTTTGTCGTCTTATAGCTTCTCTCCAAGCTCGACTTAAGGTTGATGTCTTTGGTGAAGAAACCCTCATACAAAGAGAGCGTGTGGGTAAATCCCGCTTTCGCGATATTCTTATAGTTTTCCTCGGTTATCGTGGAAACGTTGCCGCCCAAAAGACCGGTCGGACAACTTGGCGCATAGGCGATGAGTTGGATCTGCTTTCCTTCGTCGAAAGTCGGAACCACATAAGTCTCCGTTCCGCACCCGGTCAATAAAACGCAAGCTAAGGCAGGAAGCGAAATAAATCCAATTTTTCTAAATTTCATATTAATACCCCCATCTTTTTCCTATTTTATCAAGGCACTTCTTAACAAGAAGGATAACTGGAATAGCCACTACGGTGAATATTATGCCTAGAGCCGCAGCGACATTATTGTCATTGCCGACAAGGCTATTGATCATATAAGCAATCGTTTGAGTGCCCATGGCTCCACCGGTCAATAAGGAGACCTGGACAAACAAGGTGAACACGACTCCGATGGAACCAATAAAGGAAACTGTCAAAGTCGGCCAGATCGTCGGAAGTATTATGTCGAACAATTCTCTAACGCCGCTCACGCCTTCTAGCTTTGCGTTTTCAAGAATCTCCGGTGAGACATTGCTCATGGCTCCGCCGATGACCAAGACGTTATAGCCGGTTCCGACCCACAAACAATATATCGGGACCGCTAATTTGTTGGCGAACGTTCCCGCCTTGAACATATCGAATTTCAAGAAATCGGGCAAGAATTGTGGGAATCCAGTGTCGTTATTCAGCAAATATTTGAAAACCATGATGTAAATCGTCATGGCGATAATGGACGGCAAGAAATAGACGACCCTAAAAATGGAACGACCCGGAATCTTCTTAAAGATAAAGTAGGCAAGGATCGTGGAAATAAACACGAGCAAAACGTCGTTGAAACCAAGGAAGAAGGAATAAAGGATCGCGTTAATATAGACGTATCCGCCGACTTCCTGTTTGACGAAGAAGTTCTCGAAGAAATGCTTGTAGTTCAAAAGGGTGAATTGCCCCGTTTCGGTCTGGAAAGACATAACAAGCGAATAAACGTTCGAGAAAAGGAAGAATATGGCGAAATGGGCTAGCGGCAAGACAAGCAAGAGCCAGACGAAAGCCAATTTGTTGCGTTCGATTTTCCTTTTTTCGCGCGTCAAAGATAAATTGTTTAGATTGAGGCCACGTTTTTTCATCATTTAAGTCCTCCATCCAAAGTGTTCGCGAGTAGTTTCTTTTGGAATATCGCATAGAAAATAAGCACCGGTACGATAGCCATGATCATGACAGCGGATACGACTGGCAAACGTTCGGTCTCGGTGATCTTCGCGATACCAACAGCCAAAGTCGGATAATCCGAGTAGAACAATTGAGGGTACCAGTAATCATTCCAGAAACCTAAAAATTTAAGAATGGTGAAAGTGATAATGCCGTTTTTCGCTAACGGTATCATGATGGTCGTGAATATGCGGAAATTGCCAGCTCCGTCCATCTGCGCGCTTTCAGCGAAGCTCCAAGGTATCATTTTGAAGTAGGAGCTGATGAACAAGAACGGTCCGCCAAACGCAGCCGCATTCAAAATCAACATACCTATATAGGTATTGATGAGTTTAGTGTTGTCCATGAACGTATAAATGGCTGGCAATGAACTAATCGCCGGAATAAAAGACGTCACCAAGACAAGGTTATAAACAAATTTCTTTCCCTTGAAATCGAATCTCGCCAAAACGTAAGCGGCGCAGCAGGTCATGGCCATGGAGACGGCCGTTTCGCCGATTGCCAACGTTATTGAACTAAGATACATCAAGCCGATGTTGGTCTTGACGGTGTCGACACGCAACTCATTGAATGCCTTGATGAAGTTATCCCAAATCCATCTTGTCGGAAAACCGAATATGTTGGCGGTTGCGAAGTCGCCTAATCCGGCGAATTCCGAATAAGATTTAAAAGAGTTCGCCAACAAATAGACGAAAGGATAGACGAGCGAGATGGCGTAGATGATGAAAATCGCCAAAACAATTCCAAGGACTATTTTTTGTCTTGGAAGTATCCTTGATAAAGATCGCCTTTTGAAATAGGCGTTCCTTTTCCGCTGCATTTTTCTTACGACTGAATAATTCATAGAGCAAATTTTCTCGGTACAGGCAGATTCGGCTTATGAATTATTTAATCATAAGTCGCTCCGCTAAGCACATTTTATCCGTTAAAAGGTTCCATTACGATTTTCGAAACGTCAATCGCATCCAGGCAACTGACATCAACGATGGTTTCATCGCCTTGATCGATGTCCAAATAGTTGTCGCTATAAACATATTTGAAGTTATCCTTGAAATGGATGAATAGCGACTTCACGAATGAATTCGCATGGATTTTGATTCTAATATGTTTTTCGTCAACGCGGACGATTTCGGTTTCATAATTCGAAGCGAACTTCTGATGAGCGAACATATTCGGGGAATAAATGGATGTCTTTTCGACTCCGTCTTCCCTATATTTCGCGACCAAATAAACGTTTTCGGCCGGCTTTTTCTCCAACATAACTTTGGAAAAAACTTTGTCGGGCGTCACATTGAGGGCGAACGTTTCACTCTTTGAAACTTTTCCATCTAAAGTCTTGACCGACAAAGTCACGTCCAAAGTAAAATCTGACATCGATTGATTGTCGGCGAAGAAGAGTGTTTCGCCGCGTTCGTTTTCATAGAAGCTCAAAAGATGAGGTGAATAAGACCTCTTCAACTGGTAATAGGCCTCTTTGGGTTCGAGATAATAATCGACGGTCGACCAAGTTCCGCTTGGCCAAATATCGTTGTACATCCAATTCAAGAAAGCCCCGCATATTTCTTTATGGGCCCTGGAATATTCCGCTTCAGCCTTCAAGCTTTGGGCTTGGGCTATCATAGCTTTGCGAACGAAGTCCTCGAAGCCTTTCACCTCTCCGAAAAGCTGTTCGGCATAGATTCTTTCCCTCTTCGGGAAGGCCATATCTTCCAAACCGCAATAGGGATTCTCCATAAAACGGTCATCCCACATTTCGTTCATCGGCCAAATTTTGTCTTCAGGGAATATTTTCTTAAGCGTCTCGGCACTAGAAGGTCCCAAGACGGCGCATTCGGAAACGAAAGGAACTACGCACTTGGACAAATCTTCGCGATAGCCAGCCATTCCCTTCAAGAGGCGGGCCTCGAAGCAATTGTGATGAGAATCGCCACTGCTCGGATTGTTTCCGATATCGGTATACGAATGGGGAGATTGTCTCCTATAAGGCCTTGTTCCATCCAAATCTTGAACTAGGCCGTAAATCGTCACATTGACGAGGAAATCGCCGTGGGTAATGCAGTTTCCGTAGCATCCAGTCTTTTCGTTTCCACCACACCAATATATCAATGACGGGTGGTTCCTAAGCCTGATTATCTGGTATTTGACTTCCTCTAAGAAATTGTCGATAAAGATGGGCTCTTCTTCCGGTATATCGGCGCAAGCTAAAGCAAAATCCTGCCAAACAAGAATTCCCTCTTCGTCGCAAACATCAAAGAAAACATCCTTTTCGTAAGCGCCTCCGCCCCAAACGCGCAATATATTCGCGTTCATGTTTTTGGCGAGTTTGATCAAATCGCGGTACTTACCATCGGCCATAACGCCAGTGAAGCATTCTGGCGGAACCCAGTTTGCGCCTTTTAAGAAGATCTTTTTGCCGTTGATGTAGAAATCCATTCCGACAAGGTTATTTCCAACCGATTCTTCCAAAACGGAAACGGACCTAAAAGCGAAACGGCCCTCGTATGTATCCTGGATTTTCCCGTCTCTAACCAATTCTATTTTGTAGTTGTACAAAGGTTGTTCGCCATATCCGGAAGGCCACCATAGCTTCGGGTTTTTCACCTTCTTAGCTAGATAGTTCTTTCTCCCCATCATGACGACTGTGTCAACTTCGTAGTCATATCCAAAAGGAGTCTTAGAAACATAATAAACGAGCTTATCGCCCTTTGTTTCTTCGCCTTTTTTGAGGATTTCTTCGTTTGGGCCCTTAAGATCCTTGTTGTCGTAATTGAGCAAGGTCTCGAATCTAAGGTTTCCCCTATCGTCGGCCACGACTTTGTTCTGAAGTATCTCGAATTTGTTTTTGTATTCGATGGACACCTCGTCGATTATGCCGTAGGCGCATATTTTTGGTGCCCAATCCCAGCCAAAATGGCATTGCGGCTTACGGACGAAGATCCTGGGAACGTTAAAAATCGATGAATAATCTTTGCAATCGTATGTATCCATCTCGTTGAGGGTGGATTTCATATCGACCCTTAATTCGTTTGAGCCGACTTTGACATACTTTTTGACGTTGAACGAATACCCCAAAAAAGCGTTTTTCGTTGAACCGATCAATACGCCGTTTACATAGATATCCGCAAATAAATCTATGCCTTTGAAATTCAATTTGATGACGTCAAAGCAGATGTCCTCTTCTGATACTTGGAACGTTTTTGTGTATGAGTAGTTTTTTCTCCCCACCCATTCGGCGTCTTTGTAATTCTCTGCGATGTAAGGATTCGAAATAAGACCGGCCTTAAACACGTCGATCGTAATATCTCCAGGAACGCAGGATTCGATCGTTTTCCCTTCGAAGGAAAGGGACCATTTGCCATTTAATATTTCTTTCTTAACCATGAATAGACCTTATTTCTTAAGACAATCGTGCTTTTTGATGTAATCCATGACGATGTCAACAGTGGTAAAAGCGATGCACGTCACGCAGTCGGCGGCACCATAATAAATCGCGAGTTTTCCGTTTTCTCCAACTAAGACATTGGTCGGAAACACAACATTCGGAGTATGGCCGTTAACTTCGTAATCCGCTTGAGGGGTCATGAGGAAATTTTTGCATTTATGGATGACTTTGGTCGGATCGTCTTTATCCAAAACGATCGCCCCCATGTTATAAACATAGCTATTGACGTTGTATAAAACTCCGTGGACAAACACAAGCCACCCTTCATCGGTCTCAATCGGGATTGGTCCACCGCCGCATTTAACGTTGTTCCAATTCGCCCAGCCCGACGTGGTCAATATGCGGTGATGTCCCCAATATTCCAAATCCTTCGAATCGGAGATAAAGATATTGCCAAAGAAAGCGGAGGCGTTATCGCTTGGCCTAGAAAGCAAATAGTATTTGCCGTTGATCTTGCGTGGGAACAACGCGCCGTTTCTGCAATTCGGGATAAACGGATATTCCAATTTCACGAACGTTTTGAAATCCTTGGTTTTGGCTATGCCGATTGTAACTTCGTAATACTTGTCAGCGAAAATTATGTAATACTCGCCTTCGAGTTCGACGACACGCGGATCATAAGAATACTCGGTATCAGGAATAGGATTGCCATTTTTGTCTACAAAATGGATAGGCTCGGTCCCGATGTCAAAATGAATGCCGTCTTTAGAAAAGCCAACGTAAAGATTGAAAATGCCGCTGTAGCAATCGCCCCTAAAAACACCGGCGTATCCATCGCCGAAAGGAACGAATCCAGAATTAAAAGCTCTCTCGATAACCTCGTTGACGTTTCTTTTGATGACTGGGTTTCCGGAATATCTCCAAATCGGCAAGAAGCAGCCTTCCGGTCTATCTTCCCAAGGGATGTTGGTAATCTTTGCGTTTAATATTTTTGTCATTTCGATTCACCTTTTACTTTTGCCGCCACAATGTGTGGATATCTCCGGCAAAAAAACACATTAAATTGTAAATTTATTTTAAACTTTTTTGAATAAAAAAACATTTGCACATTTCTGTTTTCAACCATTGGACACTTTGCTATTTTATGCAAAAGTTTTAGGCAAAAATCGAAGTAAAACACCGCCAATTTATCCCTACCCCATTGCTGCGAGCGAATAAAAAAGGCACACATTATTTCCAAGGTTTTAAGAAAGGGAAGTCAATATTGCTCAGAAATGAAAAGAAGGCACCAAAAGGTACCTTCTTCCCAAACCAAGTAAATTTTACTTGGGCTTTAGCAATTAATTTTATCTGAACTTAGGATACTTGTAGACGTAGAAGTAAGATCCGACATAATCGTCGTAATCATAGCCGAAATACATCATGTATTTATAGTTCTTGTCACAAGCGCGGTAATAAGGCATGCCGTACTCGTCTTCCTCTTGGTCGACTAACCAAGAAGAGGCTCTTAGATGCTCGACGTAGGCGTCCAAATCCTCTTCATACATGCCATAGGCATAAATGTAGCAATACGGGGATCCGTCGTCTTCGAAAGTACCGAGTTGAGAGAAATAGGTATATTGGTCATCGCCCTCTGGTTTCGGGACATCGGTTCCGATGACTTTGGAGACCATGTTGGTCGGCCACTTGTTTTCGTCATAAAGCGGATAGGTCATCGCGTAGATGCCCATAAGCTCTTTGCCGTTTCTGGCTCCTTCGACGATCTGGAGCTCGAAGCCGACATCTTCAGACATCTCAATATCGGCGAAATAAACCGGATACTGATAAATGACGAAGTTCTCGTCCATATAAGAGATGGTCTCATATGTAACGGTGTAGCCCCTCTTTACACAGATATTGGCGTATTCGGCCATCTTCTCGTTGATGAGCTCAGGATTTTCTTTATACCCCTCAAATTCGACGAACATGAACATGTAGGGATCTTTAAAGGCGTCTTTGCCGGATTCGAATTCGACACCGTCGTTAGCGATGAAAGGGATATCCCAGCCAAAGCTATCGATGATGGTTTCCCCGACTTCGCCGCCCCACTTCGATTTCTTCTTCTCAGTGGAGACTGAAGTTGGCTCGCTTGGAACAATAGACTCTTCTCCGCTAGAAATAGGAGCTGAGGGCGTTTGGTTTCCGCAAGAGGCAAGAAGCGAAATGCTTGCTAAAGCGAGGATTAATGCGTTTTTCTTTTTCATTACTTATAAACTCCTCATTCGTGTATATAGGCAGCTAAGCCACCGCTTCATTAGAAATCGGTGGCTTAACGCTAATTCATGAGAGATTTATTTGCTCATCGGAGCGCCGTTATCGTCGATGAAGAGGGTGTACATGTCGTTGATAACCCAATTCTCATCATCAAGGACAAGATCGCAGTTTGTGGTAGAAGCACTCCAAGAATGGGCATACATCTTGGCGACGACGGTTTCATCCTCGTCGTAAGTGAAGAGATAGTAATGTCCGTCGGCGCTGACGCCAGAGAATGTGAAGGAATATTCGTGATCCTCATCATCCCAATCGGTGAAGCTCAAGGTGGCGGTAGTTCCATCAGAGGAAACGGTCCAGGTCAATTCGGTTCCGTTATAGTCGCTTCCGGTCCATGTGCCGGCACAGAAGATAGCGGCGGTTCCCTTGACGGTGACTGTGATAAAAGCGCTGACGCCATGGGAGGTCGCGGTGATCGTGACGGTTCCGGCTTTGACGGCGGAAACGGTGCCGTTAGAGGAAACGGAAGCGATCGTAGAATCGCTAGAAGTCCACTGGACGTCTCTTTCGGTGGCAGCTTCGTCGATGAGAGCGGAGAGTTTGGCCTGAGCGCCGGTGTCGAGTTCAATGGCGTCTCCTGGGATGGCTTTGCCATCGGCTCCGACAATGGCGATATTTTCGGTGACGACAGGTTCGGCGACTGTGATGGTCACGGAAGCGGTCTTTCCTTCGCTATTGGTGGCAGTGATCGTAACGGTTCCAACGGCCTTAGCGGTGACGTTAAGGTAGTTGCCGTTAGCTTCGACGGTGGCGACAGTGTTGTTATTGGTCGTCCAAGTGACATTAGAGGCCGTGGCGCCGGTCGGGTTGACTTTGGCGGTCAACATGGTCTTGGTCAAAGCGACGTTGCTAGAGCCAAGATACAAGGTCGTGGCCGGAGCGGTGATCGAAATGTCGGTAGAAGCGACGTATTTCTCGAGTTCGACTTGGTTGAGGCTCGGGACATATCCGCCGAGGTTAGTTCCGCTCTTGAAGAGGGTGGTATCAGAGCCGAAGTTGATGCAGAGGGTGTTGCCTTCTTCGTCTTCGAAGTTGTGAGTGCGTCCATCGATCTCGACTAGGTCGAGAACGAAGGAAGTCTTGGTAGCACCGGCGCTTTCGTCCAAGGTGACATAGGCCTTAGAAAGGTCTTCGGCCTTGATTTCGATGCTTCCCTTGAAGTCTTCGGAGATCCATTTGCCGACGTACTGGGCGTCGATGGTTGGACGGGCGACGACTTTGATGGTCTTGGTGTTGGAGACGATTTCGCCTTGAGTGGCTTGGATCGTGGTCATTCCTTCCTTGAGGGCAACGATGTTTCCGTTTTCGTCGATCGTGGCGACTTCCTCGTTGCTGGAGGTGAAGGTGACGTTTTTGTTGGTGGCATCGGCCGGCATGACCGTAGCGGTCGCCTTGGCGGTGTCGCCGATATAGATTTCGGTTTCGTCGACGGTGAGTTTGATTCCAGTCGTCGGAACGACATCGACCTGGCCGTGCTTGTGGCAATCTTCGTTAGCCATGAAGGCGATCTTGGCAAAGCTTAAGCGGCAAGCCCTACCGATGAAGTTGGAAGAGGTCCTGATCCTGACCATTGAGGCCGGAGCGAATTCTTTCTCCATGAGCTTGAGGTATTTGTAGGAGATGTTGTCTTTGATTTCCTGGAGGATATCGATGCTTTCCCAATTGACGCCGTCGTTAGAGGTTTCGATGGCGGCTTCGCTGAGGAAGTCGAGGTTCTGGAAGTCATCGTCCCAGAAGAATCCGTATTTGAAGGATAAGGAGGAAACCTGCTGATCGCCGAAGTTGAAGGTGATCTCTGGCTGGCCCTCTCCCATGACGCCGGCATTCATGATGACGGCTTTTTCGCCCTTATTGAAGATGTAGTCGCTGTTCTTGCCGTCGTTGATAAGGAGTTTATTTCCGGTGATTTCAAACGGAGTGTTGCCAGCTTCGTTATCGGCGGTGACGACGCCGGTTTCTTTGTCGAAGTCGACGAAGGAGAAGTCATAGACCATACCGTCGAGGTGCTGCTCTTTCTCGGCATTGACCTTGACCTTAATGTGATTGGATTCGATGACGGTGTCGTTTTCGCCCGGGATCGTGGCGTAGATTTCGCAAACGCCAGTGCCGACGGCCATGATTGATTTAGTGCGGCTATCCCTTACTGGGTAATCGACGATGGCGACATTCGGATCGGTGGTATGCCAGGTCGGGTATTCGAAGGTGTTGTAGTCTTCTGGATCGACGGTGTAGGTAACCGGATCGTAATCTTCGATGTCGAGGACGGTGTCGTATCCGTCTTTGCCCGTCTTAACGTGAGCGATGTTAAGGGCGGTCGGATACTTGTATTCGAACGGTCCATCCCATCCTTTGTATTGCCAATACGGAATGACGTTCTGCTCATTCGGTGCAGGCGGGAGCTGTCCTTGGTAGAAGGTTGTGCTTCCGATGTAAAGGAATTTGAGCTGGAAGACTGGGCTATCGTCTCTTTCGGGGTTATCGACGCCGACGATGTTATTAATGTAGCCGTTGCTATCGAGGCCGAACCACATATAGGTCGGATTATTGAACCAAAGGAACTGGAATCCGGTGTTCATGAGCCTATCGATGATGGCTTGGGTCTTGACGACGTAATATCCGCTGACGAAATAAACATCTTCGTCAGTGATATTGTCCAAGAGGGTCGGCATGTGGAAGTAGGTGTTCCAGATGCTAAGAGGAGCATCCATGTATCCTTTATCGAGCCAAGCCTCCGGGCCGTAGATCGGTTTCTTGTCTTCGGTGTAGCCGTGGACTTCCGGGCTGAAGTACAAGTAGTTGCTGTCTCCGTAGTCGTGATAGTAGAGATAAGAGCCGGAAACGACATCGTAGACGATCTGATAGTCGTCGACGTAATAGATGTAGTTCTCTTCGGCGAATTCTCCGTATTCTTGATAGCAATAGACGGTCATATTGCTGTAATCCTTAAGAAGGGCGTTCTTGAAGGATTTGCTGTGGTCGATGAAGGTTCCGCCGCTGACGTCGCTTTCTTCTTCCTCAGAAGTCGGGACGGAGGTTGGGGTTGAGGTCGGCTCGCTGCCGCCTTTGGATTCCGGAGTGGAGGTAGCGCCGCTAGTGGTACCACCCTGTCCACAGGAAGCAAGGGCGAGGATCAAGGCCAAGCTCATTCCGTAAACATACTTTTTGTTTTTCATATTCGTTTTTCCTTTCTAGCAATAGATGGGGAGAGCTATCATGCTGTATTTTTCGCTGTATAAGCAGGCGATTTTATGTGTTTTTGTGCCAATCTTTTTGGTCAAGTAATGGCTGTATTGGCCAGCGTATTCGCTTTCTTCTGGATCATCGGTCCAGCCACCTGCGTAAAGCTGATTAAGATACGTGGCGTACATCGTTTCGCTCACATCCTCGAGGTAGAGGGTGAAGACGGTCGAACCATCTTCGAGTTTAACGTCCATGTAGTAGGCTTCGATCGAATCAAACATCGGGGTCGGAAGGGTGAATCCGTTTTCGACATTGACGATGAAGTTGCCATATTTCCATAAGTCGGCGTTATAGGCGATGAACTGCATGTAATCGTCGTAGTTGTAGAAGAGTATCCTCACGCCGGTTTCTAGATTATTGGCGGTGAACATGTAGTATTGAGAATCTTCTTCGACTTTCCAGCCGATGTTTTCTAGCATCTTGGCGTAGGCGATAACGTCATCCTCATCGACTCCATAGGCCACGCCGTATATCGCGGGGGTTCCAATTGAACTGACGTCGATTGAGGCTCCATAAGAGGTAGCTTCTATCATCGGAAGATCTCCACCGCACACCATGTAGGCTTCATCACTTGGCCATTCCGCTAAGCGTTCGGTGACGCGATAAGCGAGAATCGTGAATGTGTATGTCTCTTTAGTTACATAGAACTGGAGGTAAAGGGTATCGGTGACCGACACGTCTTTATAAGCGAGAGGGTCTTCGTATTCTTCGTATATCTCGTATCCATCCTCAAGGCAAGATGCCGAATAGATTCTTTTGGCTTGAGCCCAATCGGCGGGATAGCAGTCGATTTGGAGGAAGGTTTGGACATATCCGGAATCGCCTGTTTCTTCTTTGATTTCGTAATCGTAATACTCAGCCTCGAAGCACGGGACATCATCAGTGCCCACCGCTTCCATGAGAGCTTCCTTGATATCATCGTCCCACTCAGGGATTATTTCGCTTTCACTTGAGGGAACAAGGCTTGGCTCACTCGTCTGGCTCGCTTCGCTATGAATGCTTTCACCAGAAGAGATGTTATTGTTCCCACCACAAGAAGCTAATAAAAGGGGTAATGACAAGAAGGCAAAATAAGTTTTCTTGTTCAAGGGGTTTCGCTCCTTTCTTGTTAGAAAGGATAATACTACCCATACATTTTGTTTCAAGTTGGAAAAATTTAAAAATAAGCGCCTTATAAGGCGCTTCTTCAGTGCAATCAAATGTAAAGGCTTTCATTTTGATTGGAAATGTAAAGAAAAAGGGCATTATTGCCCTTTTTTCGCTTCGTTGATATCGGCTTCTTCTTGAGCCAAGGCTTTCTCTAACGACTCGGCTCTCTCGTAGGATTCATCATAGATGAAATCTATTTGAGGGACTTTGTAGAGGTCGATCTTTTTGGCCAAGGAGCTACGAACGTAGCCCTCAGTCTTTTTGAGCTCATTGAAGTTTTGATGCGGATATTTAGCCCCGAGGAACGTCACATAGACTTTCGCGTGGCTATAGTCGTCATAGACATCGATCTGATTGACGGAGACGAATCCGATCCTCGGATTCTTTAACTCCATTTGGATTATCTCGGCGATGCATTTGGCGATGTTGCTTTTGATACGGAGGTTGCGATTTGCCATCGTTACTCCTTCTCGACCATTTTATAAGCCTCGACGACATCGCCTTCTTTGATGTCGTTGAAGTTAGCGATCGAGAAGCCACATTCGTAGCCTTCTTTAACTTCCTTAACGTCGTCTTTGAATCTCTTTAAGGAGCCAAGCTCTCCTTCGTAGACGATGACGCCGGAACGAAGGACGCGGACTTTGGCTTTGGCCTCAAGGTGGCCCGAAGTGACATAGCTACCGGCGACGGTTCCAACGCCGCTGATCTTATAGATATGACGGATTTCAGCGCTGCCCATGACTTCTTCGACTTTCTCGACTTTGACCATGCCCTTCATGACATCGCGCATTTCATCGAGAAGTTCATAGATAATTCTATGGAGACGGACTTCGACGTGCTCTTCGGCGGCCTTAGCGCGCACCCTGGCGTCCGGACGGACGTTAAAACCATAGATGAGAGCGTTGGAGGCGCTTGCGAGCAAGACGTCGTTATCGGAGATGGCGCCAGCCTGGGCCAACAAGACTTTGACCTTGATTTTGTCGTTGCTGAGTTTTTCAAGGGAAGCCTTCAAGGCTTGGGCCGAACCATCGGTATCGGCTTTGACGACGACGTTGGTATCGGTGACTTTACCGGCATTAACGAGGTTATTGAGGTCACTGAGCGACATGGCGGCGGTACCGGCACGAGCCGCTTCTTTCTTAGCTAAAGCACGCTTTTCGGCGACTTCCTTGGCTTGTTTTTCAGTCGGGAAGGCCATGAAGCGGTCGCCAGCGCTAGGAACGGCGCTTAAACCAATGACAGAGACCGGAGTGGCCGGCTCGGCGGATTTAAGGACGGCGCGGAATTCGTTGGTCATACGGCGAACTTTGCCATAAATTTCTCCAACGACGACGTAGTCGGTAGCGTATAAGGTTCCGTTTTGAACCAAAAGGGTGGCCTTCGGTCCTTCGCCTTTATCGAGGTTAGCCTCGAGAACGGTGCCGATGGCATACCTATCCGGATTGGCTTTAAGTTCCAAAAGTTCGGCACGGAGCAAAACGGCTTCGAGCAACTCATCGATGCCTTGGCCTGTCTTAGCGCTGATTTCGCAGCACATGACATCTCCGCCGTATTCTTCGACGACGACTTCGTGGGCGAGGAGTTCTTCCTTGACCCTGCGTGGATCGCAGCCAGGTTTATCGATCTTGTTAACAGCGACGATAATCGGAACATTGGCGGCTTGAGCGTGGCCGATGGCTTCGATTGTCTGAGGCATAACGCCGTCATCGGCGGCAACGATCAAAATGACGATGTCGGTAACGGAAGCACCGCGAGCCCTCATCTCAGCGAAGGCAGCGTGGCCTGGGGTATCGATGAAGGTGACTTTGCGTCCGTTGATTTCTTTTTGATAAGCGCCGATGGCCTGGGAGATTCCTCCGGCTTCGGTATCGGCGACGTGGGAATTACGGATGGCGTCGATAAGGGTTGTTTTACCGTGGTCGACGTGACCCATGACGGTGACGACGGCCGGGCGTTCTTTCAAACACGAGGGATCGTCGTTGATTTCGATTTCTTCGAAGTGCTCAGCGTCCACCACTTTCTCTTTCTTGAAATCGTATCCGAACTCAAGGCAAAGCTCGCCGATGGTGTCATCGTCGAGGATTTGGTTGACGGTCACGAGTTTCCCCTGCATGAAGAGATATTTGATGATGGCTGGAGTCGGGACGTTGATGGCTTTGCTCAAATCTCCGACCGAGAGCGGCTTGCTGTAAACGAAGACGCCACCATTCACTTTGGCGTACTCGGCCTTCTTTGGGCCGGGGCGATCAGAGAAGTTAGCGGTCCTGTTGTTTTTCTGAGGAACGTTGTTCTTCTTGCTGTAGAATTGCTGTTTCTTCATTTGCTTTCTCCTTCCCCCCACTTTTGCTTGAGGACTTTGGCGGCTTTTGCGTCAATCACTCCGATCGAGGATATCTCGTCGAAGCCGATGCAGCTTCCAAGAGCCCCTTTGCTTGGGGTCATAAGAACTTCGATATGGCGTGAGGCGGCCTTATCGAGAACTGTTTTCTTTGTTGTTTCGCTCGCATCCTCGGCCAATATGATTAGCTTGGCTTTAGATATCGAGGCGAGAAGACTAGATCCAATGAGAAGTCGCCCTCCTTTGTTTAGAAGGCCGATGAACCCCCAGGCTTTTTCGTTCAGCATAAGGCTTTTTCCATCGCTTCGTAGATAGAGGCGAGGTCCTTTCCTTTGCCATACTTTTCCAGGAGGCCCTTCTTCTTGCATTTTTGGACCGAATCGAGGTCTTTATGGATGTAGACGGCCCTTCCCTTAAGGTTTCCCTCTAGATCGAGCGTGCATCCTTCCGAAAGAGCGATGCGGAAGAGTTCCCCTTTGGGGAAAGATTGTCTAGAAACTATATCTCTCCTAGGATTTTCCTTCCGCATAGCATCTCCTTATTTGTCGGAATCGTAGTATTCGTCGTAGTCCTCGTAATCGACATCGTCGTCGAGGTTGTCGATATCGGCCATCGCCTCTTCCTTCTCGATTTCCTCGAGTTCTTCGGCGGTGTAAATCGGCATGACTTCGGCAGCCGGGGCGATCGGAGTGGCGGTCGGAGCAGCTTCGCGCTTGACCTCTTCCTCGGTGATCTTCCTCGGTTTCTTCGGCTTCGGTTGAGCCTTCTTTTCTTTGGCGGCTTCGAGTTCTTTCTCGAGATCGCTGATGGTAGTTGTCGTAACGACGGCGGTCGGCTTGGCGGCTGGGGCCGGTTTCTCTTCTTCGACGGCGACGGCCTTAGCTTCTTCGGCTAACTTAGCCTCTTCAGCGGCCTTGGCCTCAGCGGCGCGAGCGGCACGATCAGCTTCAAGAGCGGCAGCGGCCGGGTTGATGGCCTCCGGCGGGAGTTCGACTTCTTTGGTGGCTTCGGCGGCTGGGGTCGGAGCAACGTAAGCGGCGGCGCGGGCAGCGGCTTCTTCCTGAGTCTTGCGGAGGTATTCTTCCCTCTCGGCGACTTTCTTTTCAGCGGCAGCCTGTTCTTTTAAGATGTCGGCGGCGACGTATTCGATGCCAAGTTCAGCAGCGACGGCTTCTTCTTTGACGTCGATGGAATAGCCGGTTAAGCGGCAGGCAAGACGGACGTTAGCGCCCCTCCTACCAATGGCAAGGCTGAGGCTTCCATCTTTGACGATGGCGGTAGCGCTCGGCTTTCCTTCTTCGTTTTCTCCGTTGAGGGCAACGCCGATAACGGTGGCCGGACGGAGGGCTTCAACGATGTAGGCACCAGGATTCTTGGTCCAGTTAATGATGTCGATCTTTTCTTTGTCTCCGCCATTTCCGAGCTGGGCGACGACCTTTTGGATACGGGATCCGCCCTGACCGATGCAAGCGCCGGTCGGGTCGACGTCGTCATTAGCGCTATAAACGGCGACTTTGGAACGGACGCCAGCTTCACGGGCGATGCCCTTGATGATGACGGTTCCGTCATAGATTTCGTGGATTTCTTCTTCGAAGAGTCTCTTTAAGAAACCTTCGCTGGCACGGGTGATCTGGATTTGCGGTCCTTTGACCGGTTTAGACGGATCAACGGTCGTGCTCCTGACTTCCTGGATGTAAACCTTGATCGGATCGCCGATGCGGAAGAATTCGTTTCCGATCATCTCTTTGCGGCCGAGTTCGACGACGGTGCGTCCGATGTTGACGGAAACAGACCTTTCGTCGGCTTTCTCGACGGTGCCGGTGATGAGTTCGCCGATATGGTCTTTGTAGATGTCATAAAGGGCGATTCTTTCGTATTCGTTGGCTTTCTGGCGGAAGAGGTTCTTGATGGCAAGAGCCATGGATTTGGTGGTGAGTTCCTGATCGGCTTTGATGAGGATCTTGTCACCGGCCTTGTATTTGACTTTGCTCTTCGGGTTGTTCTCTTTCTCGTAATCATTGGCATCTTCGACGCTGATTTCGAGGTAGTCATCGGTGATGTCGTCATCTTCCATGACGTTCTTGTACTGACCGATGGTGATTTTTCCGGTTTCTTCGTCAATCTCGCAGACGACTTCGGCATCGTCGGCATTTTCTCCACCTTCAAGAGTCTTGATGTAGGCTCTGGTGGCAGCTTCCTTCAAGGCAGCGATGACGGTCTCGAAGGAGATTCCCTTGATAGTGGCAACTTCCTTGGCGGCTTCCACGAAGTTGTACTGCGGGGCATCGTTTTTCTTTGGCATATTGTTTTTCCTTTCAGAATTTGATGGCTAATCTGGCTTTGTCGACGTCTTTGAGCGGGAATTCGATTTTCTTGGTCCTGCTCTTGTCTCTAATGGAGAGAGTGACTGTTTCGCCTTCGACGGAGACGAGAGTTCCCTCAAGGATGTTTTCTCCTTTGTAGGGATGGCTCAGATGGAGGTTAACGTAACAATCGGCGTATTCGGACAGCCTCTCGATTTTGATCGGCTTCTCGGCGCCTAAAGAAGATACGTCCAATGTGTAGGCCCCGGCGATTGGATCGCTTTCGTCGAGAGCAAGGCTGATTTTCTCGCTCACGGAAACGATGTCATCGAGGCTGATCGGTGAGGGTCGATCCACCACGACCGAGAGGGTTCCCCCGTCTTTGCCGTTTTGGAAGTTCACCTCAATGAGCTCATAACCTATTTCGGTCAATATCGGGCTCAGTAGTTCGCTAATCTTGTTAAGATCGTTCATAGACCTCCTATTTTCTCAAAAGAAAGGATGGCTTTAAGGCCATCCAAAATCTCTTGATCCTTAACGGAGCCACTATCGGGATCTCCGCGTCAAGAATATTAGCACGCGTATAGGCGCTATGGAAAGGATTTTTATTCTTCCTCGGCCAGTTCTTTCTCTTTTTTGTCCATTTTGACGTTCTTTGAGAAGGCGACTATCGGCGTAACGATCGCGGCGATGCTTAAGAAGATCGGGCCAAACTGGATCGAAATCATGAAGTCACCCGGGAAAAGAGCGGTTCCGGATTCGGCGATGAAGAGAGGGTTAACGAATATCGCCAAAATCAATAAAGCGGTAGCAAGAATATTCACTCCGAGGGCGACATAGCTGAGCTTTAAGCCAAGAAGCTGTTTGGCAATCTCGTCTTCCTTGGAGGAGTACCACCACTCATATATGGCGGCCCAAACGGTCGGGATAAGGCACATCGCATAGACGACAAGCATCGGGAGGAAATTCACGAAGCTGTAGTCGAACATGTAGAAGAAATAGAGGATGTCGCCGAAGAAGAAGAGGGCGACGAGGGTGTAAATGGGGATAAGGATATGCATGAAGATATCCCAAACCTTTGATTTTGGTTTTTCGACGTAGGTGAGCTCATCGAAATCGAAGAGGCGGCTAGAAAGGAAGCACAAGACTCCGGCTCCTGCAAAGAGCAAGCCAAGAAGCATATGGTCCAACGGGAACAAAGCACTGATGCCGCCCGTCACAATCGAGCCGTATTGTCCGCTAGCGATTCCAGCCACGCTTAAGCCGATGATGGCTAGGCCAAGGACGCCAAGGATTATGCCATTGATCTTCGAGCACTTAACAAGCCCTTCTTTGGAGCGAGGGCGAACGAAGAGATGGAAAACGAAGAGAGAGTAGATAGTCGTTAGGCAAAGAAGATAATGCGGAGCGGCGTATTTGATCATAGCGAACTCGCTTCCGATATCTTGAAGAAGGGCGACGAATAGATGCCACATGGCTAAGGAGGCAAAGCAATACAAGACAGCTTCGATTGCGTAGAAGATAACTTTCTTTTTCATTGTCTTTCTCCTTTAGTATTGGACGGCCA
>JAKSUL010000013.1 GCA_024409055.1 Bacilli bacterium | reverse complement strand
TCGTAATTGAATTCCGTTGTGGTTCCAAAGCAAACTTTTAGCACGCGTATATTATACCAAATGTTGCAATAGAGTATTTTTTTGTGAGTTGTCGAAAGCGCTTCACTATGGTTTTATAAAGTTGATAAATTCCAAAAAAGGAGAAATGTATGAAAAAACCATTATTTCCAATCTTAACTCTTGCCGCCACGGCCTTATGTGCTTGCGGTGGTGGAGGAAACGTTCCGAGCGATAAAACCATCATCAGGGTTTATGGGTATGCGGGCGGTTACGGCGGACAGTGGATCAAGAATGTCTGCGAACGTTTCGCCGAAGCCGAAAAAGAGACTTCATACGAAGAAGGAAAGAAAGGCGTTCATTTCATTTACGTCCTCGATAAGAACTATCCGGTCATGGCCTCCGATATCAAGCCGACCGAATACGATGTCTTCTTCACTGAAGATTCTAAAGTCAATGAGTGGGCTCAGGCCGATTGCTTTGAGGACATCACCGACGTCGTCACCGGAACCAACAAATATGAATCCGGAAAAACGATCGAAAGCAAGATGAGCGATGTCCAAAAAGACGTCTACAAAGTCGATGGAAAATACTTATATCTCCCGACCTATTACGGACAGTACGGCATGATCTACAACAAGGACATCTTCGAGTCCAAAAATCTATATTTCAACGCGGAAGGCGGCTTCATCGCCTCTCCGGCTGAGCCAAAATCCGTCGGTCCAGATGGAGTGGCCAACACCTTCGATGACGGACTCCCGGTCACGACAGAAGATTTTTTAGCTCTCTGTGACAAGATTTCCTACTCGAATATCCCGCTTCTATTCTCCGGCCAATATCATCAATACGCCGTTAACTGGATGTATAACATGGCGGCCACCATCGATGGTGCCGATGTTACCCAGGCTAGGTATGATTTTGCCGAAACCAAGAATCTCGAAGTCGCTAAGATTGTTGATGGCGTTGCCACCGGCGAGTTCGAAACCGTCGATGTCAATGCCCAAAACGGCTATGAGTATTTCAGGTCCAGAGGTTTCTATGAGGCTTTCAAATTCCTCGATCAATTAGTGACCATCGGCAGTGGTAAATTCCTCGATAAGGTCAACTGCTTCGATACGACCGTTTCTCAGATCGACGCCCAAACTTATTTCTTGAAAGCCAAATCGGGCAAACAAGCTGCGATGCTTGGCGAAGGCGTCTGGTGGCGCAACGAAGTCCGCGACATGATGAAACAGCTTCCGGGAACCGAGAAGATCAACTTTGGCTGGATGCCGCTTCCGCGTCTCCCGGGCCAAACGACGACCGTCGATTTGGACGCCATGCATACTTCCGCCTTCATTAGGAAAGACGGACAAGGAAAACGCAGCCAAGGCACGCTCAACGCCGTCAAGGATTTGCTTAGGTTTGCTTATACCGATGAATCCCTCGTGGATTTCTCGGTCGAAACAAATACATTCTTCAACTTGAATTACGATCTCGGCGATAGGCTCAATGAGCTTAATTCCTATGGAAAAGATCTCTATGCCTATAAGACCAGCGAAAACACTGTTGTTTTGCCGGCTATGTCGAGCTCTTCTTACTACAAGAGGAACGAAACAAAGTTGGTTCCTAATTTCGGCAACTTGAAATTCACCGACGGCTCTCAGCAGAACCCGGTCGATTACTATTACAATAACAAGAAATACGATAGACACGCCGAAAAAGCCTTCGCTCTTTTCGCCGATAAATACTCGAGCGATTGGTGGGTTAAATAAGGAGTCTACATGAGGACCGTCGATAGCGTCGACTTTACAAGGAAACGCAAAAAGAAAAGCGCGGACAGAAGACACGACCTAATCACGTACATTTGCTTCATGATTTGGCCGGTTCTCCAATTTGTAGTTTTCTACATATTCGTCAATGCGAACTCCCTTCTTCTTGCGTTCCAGGAAAACGTTTCAGGCACGCAGTTTACTTTTGCAAGCAACCCTTTTGCGAACATTGGCTTGGCGTTCAAAGACTTCTTTGGGCCGAAATGGGGACCGTATTTAGTCGGATCCATGTCGATGTTTGCCATCACTTGCTTGGTTGGCACTCCCCTTGGTCTCTTCTTTTCGTACTACATTTACAAAAAGCTCCCTTTATCGACCTTCTTTAGGGTGATGCTTTTCCTCCCGTCCATTATCTCGGCGACCGTTTTGGCTATCATGTTCCGTTACTTCATGAACTATGCGGTCCCGCATATCGTGACAAGCATATTTGGCCCCGGTGCTTTGCCGGAGGATTTCACCGGATATTTCTCCGAATACCCATTCTTCACGGTTTGCTTCTTCAATTTATTTATCGGCTTTGGAACGTCTGTGTTGATGTATGCCAACACGATGTCGGGCATCGATCCGAGCATCATCGAAGCCGCGAGAGTAGATGGAGCCACGCCTTTACGTGAGTTCTTCTCAATCGTACTCCCCCATGTGTATCCGACTTTTGTCGTCTTCTTCATCACGGGAATCGGAACGATGTTCGTAAACCAATTCAATGTCATGACATTCTTCGGATGGGAGGGCAACAGCCAAGTTTTGATCTTTGGTTACCAACTATTCGCTAGAGCCGCGACGAAAGACTGGACCGAATATCCGTATCTCGCTTCTTTAGGAATTGTCGTCAGCATAATCGTTATTCCGGTTACGTTAGTTTTGAGAAAGGTGTTGTTGAAATATGGCCCGAGTGAAGACTAATACCGCGATAGCGCGTCGCCACAAAAAGAGCGAACTTTCTCCATTCACCATCTTCATGCTGGTGGTTTTGATCATCTTTTGCATAATGCTCGTCGGAATCGTTGTTTGGTCATTGCTTATCGCCTTGACTGGGAACCTTTACTTTACATACAACAGGACTTTCGATTTGAGCAATCTCACCATCGAAAACTTTGCCAATATCATCAATTGCACGATCAAGCGCACGTCCGCGACTGGCGAGCCTCTTTCCAATCTATCGATATGGCAAGTTTATCTGCTTTCTTTCCTTTACGCCGCCATGTGCGCTTTCACCAATACGTTGGTTCCATGCTTAACTTCCTATTTCGCGGCCCGCTACAACTACAAATTCTCCAAGATCATCTACTATGTCGTTCTAATCGTCATGTTGGTGCCGATCATCGGAAGCTTGCCTTCTGAAATCGCCGTCGTCAACGCGTTGGGGTTAAATGACAAAATCTATGTTTTGTGGATCATGAAGGCCAATATGCTCGGCCTATATTTCCTTGTCTTCTTCGAAACGTTCCGCGCTATGCCGAACGCTTATTTCGAAGCGGCCAAAATTGATGGCGCCGGCAATTTGACTCTTTTATTCAAAATCGCCATTCCGCTTGTTTCCCAGATCTTCTTGACCGTTTTCCTTATTCATTTCGTCGAATTCTGGAATGAGTATCAGCCGCCTATGGTCTACATGAAGTCTTATCCGACCGTTGGATATCTTCTCTTTGACGTTTCCAACACTTCTAAAGGCGAGCCGTTTAACGGTATTCCGCCTATTCTCGCTTTGTCTTTCTTTATGTTTATTCCGACCGTTATTTTGTTCGCCTTCTCGCATAAGAGACTAATGGGCAACATCACGGTTGGCGGTATTAAAGGTTAGGAGGGGACTATGAAGAAGATTTTCTACCTAGGTTTTGCTTTAGCGGCCTTGTCTTTTGCCATCGCGCCGGAGAACAAGGCATCTAAATACGAAGCCGAAAAGGACGATTTCTCTTACATTAAACTAAATGACACATATCGTTTAGGCGAAGAAATCGCCATACCCGGCGCCTTAATCGAGGCCGACGGGCAAACCTTCAACGCCAGACATTTGTTGACCTATCCCTCTGGAAAGCGCTCATACGCGAATACGGTAAAACTCGACGAAGCCGGTTCTTATGTTTTGGAGTATTACTTTGTAAAAGACGGAAAATACTACTCCGAAAAAGAAGGCTTCACTGTGACTTCTCCTTTTTATAAGCTAGGAAAGTCTTCGAGCGCCTATTATGGCTTGCCGGAAGAAAGCGGAACGAAAGGACTCATCGTGTCTTTGGCCGCCGGAGAATCCATCGAGTTTTCACAAACAATCAGCTTAAAGTCCCTCACTAAATCCAATCGTTTCATCGAATCCTATGTTTACCCGATGACTAGGGGAAACGAAGATTTCACTTCCTTGGTCTTCACGCTTAGCAATCCGAATGATGAAAGCGAATACGTAAGATTTAGGGTCAATTCGTCTCCGTCAGAAAGGCTTTATCCGACCTTGGCCGATGTATCGATGCAAGGCAACGGAACCGACTATATAGGACGCGATGCCTGGAATACCAGCTTAATCCACCATAACGATGGAGATGGCACCAAAATCAATTTCTCTTTTAGAGGCATCACACCAGGTCAAAACGTGACCGTCGATCCGGTAACCGGCAAAAAGACGGAAGTGACCGTTGAACGCAGAGGGGCTCCAATTGATTCCACGAAACTCTTATTGGATTTCGATTACGAATCAAAACAGGCCTACACCTATTACAGTTATTTCTCTAGCGACGGCACCGTTTCTTCGATTTACGGGGCAGGGCAGCTTTTGATTGCCGACCTCGACGATTCCGAATTCACCGGCTCTAGAAGTTGGGGAGGTTTCTCCTGCGATTACGTTAAATTAAGCGTTTCGGCTGGAAGATATTCCGGCGAAAGCGCTAGATTCGTTATCAGTGAGGTAAACGGAATAGATCTTTCGAGCACTGAGGTTAAAGATGTCACGTCTCCTACCATCAGCTTTTCTTCGCTCAAAGACGAAAATATGCCGATTGGCAAGGTTAACCTCCCGTATCCTGTGCCCGAAGCCTCAGCTTTCGACGATATAGATGGTGAAACTCCTCTTAACGTCAACGTTTGGAAAAACTACGGAAAAGCCAACGCTTCCAACGTCGAAATCAAAGATGGATATTTCGTCCCGACCCAAGAAGGGGAATACACGATTGAATACACCTCGCTTGATAACGCCAATAACGAGGGCAAGAAACTTTTGAAGGTTTTCGTTTCAGATGACATCGATCCAATAGTCATCTCCATAAATGAGAGCCAAAAGAAACTTAATGCCTATTTAGGCGAGACATTGGTCCTTCCGGAAGCTTCTTATTCTGGTGGTAGCGGAGACCTTGATTTAACGATTTATGCGAAAAACGGCGATTATGTCGAGACAATCGGGACAAATAAAGAATTCGTCCCAGAGATTCAAGGGAATTGGACAATCGAATACACGGTCGTCGATTTCTTAGGAGAGACCAAGACAGAATCTTACACCATTAATGTTTCCAAGAGCCCGCTTCCGATTTTGAGCAAGAAATTCTTTGGAGATAAACACATCGTCTCTTATTGCGATTACGCGATACCCGATGCCCCGATAGTCGACTATGTCGACGGAAAGAAAGTCGCGGTCGATTATGATGTCGACGTCACTTTTGGCGGAGCCACGACAAGATACAAAAAAGGTCAGTCGGTTTACTTCGGTAATGTCGAAAACAACAGCAAGGCCAAATTCGAATACTCAGTCGACGGAAACGTGATTACATCGTTTGAAGCGGCTTTGGTGAATCCTTTTAGCATCGGCAAATACGACGCTAAGGCCTTGGAGATTGACCGCTATTTCATGAGCGAAAACGCCTCTTTCGAGTTCGAGGAGCCAAAAATTACCAGCCCTGAGCAAGAAATCGGTGCCAAGATGGTTTCTTTAGGTGAGCCGATCACCGGATTTGAGTTCCCGAATTACCTCTTAAGCGAAAACTTCATGGTAAAGTTCTCGACGTTTGACGGACATGACTCATATTCATCCGTCGATTTGGTCCTTTCCGATTCTATCGATAAGGAAAACTCTGTCACCATCAACATCGGGAAAAATGAAAAAGGTTACCTCGTCACTTTACCAGGCAAGGATCCTGTTTTCGTCAAAGCCTTCGGAACCGAAGCGTATCAGATCTTCAATGTCGAATACTCTAACGGGTATATCGATGTTTTCGGAACCCGTTTAGCGATTAGTGAAAATGATCTTGGTTACTATTTTGGCGGATTCGATTCTAAAAAGGTCGCCTTTAAAGTAGTTGTCGACAACATGAAGAAGGACGATTACTTAATGATCAACGAAATCGGCAACCACACGATGGCCAAATCGTCCAAGAACCTCAATGATTACACCGTGCCTCAAGTTAACATCCGCAAGGATTTCAGCGGTAGCCATGATCTAGGCGATAATCTTGTGACTTCCATTGCCGACGTCCAGGACGTATTGGCTTTCAATAGCGTAGTCACCGTAACCGTCACCGATTCCAAAACCGGCGAAATAATCAAAGACATTAACGGGCTTCCCGTTGAAGAACTTGATGCCTCTATCGAATACGAGATTCCGTTCGACGGATATGCCGAATATAACGTCACCTACATGGCTCACGAGGTCGGCGGCGATTCTAAGTATTGGCAAAACGAAAACGTTGCCGAAGACGCCTATATTGCTTTCTGCGTCGATATGGAGGCCCCGGTTATCACGTTCACCTCTTTCATGAACGAAACTTGCTCGGTCGGCGATGTCTTAGCATTAGCTACATTCAACGTAAAAGATAATTCCAAAGACGCATTGACCATCAATAGACACATGGAAGTTCCTAGTGGAAGAATCACGAATATCGACGGAAACGCCAAATCATATAGATTCACCGAAAAAGGCACTTACCGCTACTTAGTTTCGGCTAGAGACGCCTTTGGCAATATTGGAATGAATTCCATGACCATAACGGTCAAATAAGGAGGGGAATATGAAACACGTTAATAAATTATCTTTGATGCTTCTTCCTCTTATTTTAGCTGGATGCGGTGGAAACGGTGGCAAGGACATCGGGCCAACGCAAGATGGCGAAAAAGGCGAACCGATCACAAAGGCGACCGTCCATGATGGCGTCTATAACATCGAGGATTCCGAGAATGTATTTTACGATGGCGAGTTCCATTACCGCCTCGTCACAAAAGATGAAGAAACCGATTCGATGATCAACAAATCGGTCGGTTATATCGCCACGAATTTGAACCGCGTCTTCGGAAAGTCGATGCCTATTGCCTATGACGAATCCATCGATACCAACGGATATAACGTCGTGGTCAATAGACCAGACCTTATGGAAAAATGCGGCGTTGCCATCTCCGAAAAGCTCAACGTCAAAGTCGGATACCAAATAATAATGGTGGGGAACACCGTCTTCATCCACGGGACGAATTCCGAAGGAATTAGGCTAGGAATTTTGAAATTCTTATCCGCTACGATCGGCTATGATTGCCTTGGCGAAAACTGCTACGTTTTCGAGAAGAACGGAAAGCTCGTCAATGCCAATACCCTTATTAAAATGCCGCGTTTTAATCTGGTGGAAGTCCCTGATTATCAAGTCAGGTTCTTCTCGAATGTCTCTAACGATGATGAAGATCTTGAAATGGGATTCTCTAATTTAAATAGAAACCAAACGGCCTTCCTTTCGGGCGGATACCATTGCCAAATAATCGGCGCTTATCCTCTTTCCGAATACGGAATGACTCACCCCGAGTTTTACGATAGCACCAAGCAACAGGTGTGCTATACGGCTCACGGAAACAAAGAATCGTATCGTCTTATGATTGATATCGCGGCCGACGCTTTATCGAAGAAAATGTACGAACCGGGAAATTTAGAAAAGGATTTCATCCCGTTCTGCCATTGTGACGTCACCGCTGATGGGCATAACTGGTGCTCGTGCTCTGCGTGTCTAGAAACCATAAACAAATACTCTCCCGTCAACGGGGCGAACGCTTCTACTTTGATTCCGTACATGAATGACCTCGCTGAGGTTTTCGACCAAAAGATGGCCGCCATCGCCCAAAGCAGGGGTGAAGAAAAAAGAGATGTGAAGATCTTCTTCCTCATCTATCACGCCAATCAATCACTTACGGCTCCGGAATCCGTTCTTCCCGATCTTAAGATAGATTCTAGGCTCATTACCGGCATTGCGCCGATTCAATTCAAATACGATAGGGATTTGCACGATCCGATCAACCAATATTGCTATAAGCAAGTGGAAAACTGGCACGCTTTTGCAAACGGTCAGATAGGTACATGGTCATATAACACCAATTTTGGCAATTACCTCTGCCCATACAACACTTTCGACACAGCGATAGATTATTATCGTTTCTTCTTTAATAACGGGTCCGATTTCATGCTGAACGAAGGGAACTGGACCGATTCCCGCGTGACTGGTTTCGCGGCTTTCAAGGACTATATCGATTCCAAATGTTTGATCGATCTTTCTGTTGAGATGCCCGAGTTAGAAGAAAAATTCTTCAAGTACTATTACGTAGACGCCGGAACCTATATGCATAAGATGTATCGCGACATCATCTCGACTTGCGTCTACGCCAGGGAAAACGGGTTAACCGATGGCGGAATTAAGTCCGACAACTATTCGTACTATTCCTTCTCGACTTTGGTTCGCTACGCCGATTTGATGGATAAAGCCTACGAATCCATCGAATATTTAAAGAATGTCGACGTCAAAAAATACGAGACGTTGCGTCTTGCCGTAGCTACCGAAGGCGTCTTCCCTCACTACGCGCTAACATTACAAAAAGACAATTACTTATCGAAATCGATGAGAACCAAATATAGGTCGCTTCTTTATACCGAAAGCAAGCTTTCTACTATTGATGAGGTTTTTGAAAACGGACCTAAACTTTCCGAATCATTCGCCGAATGGGGGCTTTAATATGAGAAAAACTAGCATTCGTTCAATGTCATTGCTCTTCCTTGCTTTAGGAGCGACTTTGGTTTCTTGCGGTGGATCTACTTCTAGCGCCCCTATGAGCGAACCCACCATCGTAAGAACGACTTTCTACCTGAGCTCTTCAAGCGAAAAAGTTCACGTCAACGACTCGTTCACCCTTTCTCCCAGAAGCTATGTTTCTAGTGAGAATCTTAAATGGATTTCCTCTGACTCAAACATCGTAAGCGTCGACCAAACCGGTTTAGTGAAAGCTTTATCGATCGGAGAAGCGACGGTTACGGCTTACGATTCGACAGCCTATGGAACGTGTAAAGTCAGCGTTGTTAATTGGGATGACACTTTCTTCGTCACCTTAAGCGCTGACTCAATCGTCTTGAATAGCGGCGAATCATACGGAATCAAACCGACGCTTAGGACAAACGAGCAAATCATCGAATCCGAATTCGGCGTCACCTTATTTGAGGAAGATGTCCAAGGAGTGGCCTCCTTTATAAAAGAAGGAGATAGATTCGTCTTCACGGCCCTTAATAGTGGGACCGCAATTTATTCTTTCGTCACGACTTACGGTGGCGAAAGCTATGGAGCTAATTTAACGATCAAGGTCAACTGATATGCCAAGCATCGAGTTCAGCGAGGTTACCGCGTTTTATAACAACATAAAAGCCAAGACAACCACGCTTGTACTTGAGGATTTTTCCTTTGCGTTCAAAGACGCCTTGTGTACGGCGATAATCGGAAAATCGGGATGTGGGAAAACGACGCTCCTTAAATGCATAGCTAACCTCGTTGAGTACGACGGGACCATATATATCGATGGAGTGGACGCTGATACGACGAGAACCAAAGAGAAAAATATTGCCTACGTCGCTCAAGAAATCGATCTATTGAGCAAAAAAACAGTCTTCGATAATCTGTATTTCCCTCTTGAGATAAAAAAGGTAAACCCTTTTGAAGCTAGAGAAAAAATATATGAAATGTCTGAAGAATTCGGAGTTTCTTTCTTGCTTGCAAGAAAAGTCAAAGAATTATCACTAGGGCAGCAGCGGCTTGTTTCCTTCATGAGGGCCATGCTAAAAGAGCCGAGCATCATCCTTCTTGACGAACCTACTTCAAGCTTAGACAAAGACACGAGCCAAGCCGTTTTATCGACCTTGAAAAAGTATATGGCGAACAAGAAAACCACCTGCATAATGGTCACCCATAAAATAGAGGAAGCGACCGCTTTCGGTGACGAACTCTGCGTTATGGACGATGGGAAGATCCTCGTTCACGGCGCGCCTTTCGACGTCGTTAAATCGCCTCTTAAAAAAGTGCAGGATCTACTTGGGAAAATCGAGGAGGACGCGGCATGAAAAAAGCGTATAGCGATGTCGGGTTCTCGGTTTCATCCTTGCCTCCGACTAGAAGAATCCAATTCAAAGACCAAATGAAGCTGAACTTTTTCCTTTATCTTAAAGTGGGCTTTATTCTATTCCTTTTCGCTCTCCCGCTCATCGCTTCGTTAATGGGCGATAGATTGGTTCTTAACTATTACTCAAATGAAGAAGTGGCGGACAAGAGTGGAGCTTTGATATACGGTTTGATTTTCGATGGCGCCAAAACCATTTCGCTAATGATTTTTTCGCTGGGTTTAGCGGGCGCATTGAGGATTTATAGGAAATGCGCTTGGAATGAGCCGGTTATCCTTAAATACGATTTCTTCGACGGGATAAAAAAGAATTGCAAGAACCTCGTGATTCTTTCTCTCATCGTCGGATTGTATTTCTTAGCTATGAACACCTTATTTAATTTCGGCACGTTCACATTAAAAGACAGCACACTCATCTTCGTTTTTTATTTCCTCATGATCTCTTTGTTTGTCTTCGTTTTGGCCCCAATATTCATCATGGCGGCTATGTCGGCGGCTTATTATCAAAATAAGTTGTTCTTCGATTTAAAGAACGGATTCATCTTGGCGATTAAGACGTATTTGCCTTACGTTACTTTCTCGCTTTTGGCAGTGGCCCCGTTTTTCGTCACTTTCATAGGCAACATCTTTATTCTTTTGGCGGTCTACGCCGTATATTTCGTGGCGATTTTGCCCATATATTTATTAGTTCTTAATCTTTATGTCCTAAGCGTGTTCGACAAATATGTGAACGTGGATTTTAAGGATTATCAATACAAAGGTTTATACCATAAGGAGGACGAGCATGAATAAAAAAGCCCAATTCTTCACCCTCATTGCTTTAGGAGGCGTCTTAGCTTCCTGCGGAAATCAAGCGATCGAGTCCAAGACGAACACAGGCGATGTTCTATATGAACAAACCACGTGGGAATGGAACAAACTCGAAATCGGTTATGAGGCTTTTGCCCTTCTTAAATATTCCGATGGAAGCGTGAAAAAAGCTGAAGCATCCGTCAATTCGTCCGTCATCGCCGATAAGACTTGCGAAAAAGACGGTATCCTCCGTTACACGGCGTCTTTGACGTATGAAGGAATCTATTTAAGCGACAGCAAAGATGAAGTCATCAAGAGCAAGGGCCACGAATACACCCATTATCTTTCCGATGAGGAATTCCATTATCACGTATGCGACTGCGGACAAGTGGAGGTAAAAGAAGCCCATTCCTACGGCGAAGAAAAAGTGGTGGAAGCCCCCGATGGCTGGAAGACGCCAGGCCGCAAAGTGAGCGTATGCACGGTATGCAATCACGAACACTTCGAAAACATCACTTCCTATGAAACTTATAGGGCTGAAGTCATCGCCAGAACAAAAGAAACCTTAGACGCTTTCGGCGAACTTCCTGAAGGAAAAGACGCCAAAAAGATGCTTAAGGAGAAGGATGTCAGCCAGATATATTCGTATTTGACCCGTGAGGAGATCCTTTCGCTTGAAGAGCCGTATTTAAGGAAGCTTCTCTCCGTTAAGTTTGACTATAACAAGGCCGCCGACGTCGAAAACGGAGGCTACTTTGCTTACGTTAACGAAAACGAGGAAACGACCAAAACGATTGAGCAAGACGAAGAATACGGAGCTTTAAGCGTAATCAATGTGTTAAAGACCATCGAAAACCGCCCTGAATCAAAACAGAAAAATGCTTTTCAGATTTATGGGCAATCCAAATACCGCTCCTTCTTTTTAAGCACGATTCCGTCTTTAGCGGACAAGGATCAGGAAATGGTCGTCTACATCAATGCCCCGTATGCGGCTAGAGTCGGTTTTATCGGAGATGGCACGAATGGTGTGAGGCTTCTTTATAAAAACGGAACGCCGGTCGGCACCAATTATTTCTCCTTCGATTCTTCGAAAGCCTATGAAGACGAATCGAAAGGGTATGTTGATTTGGTCCCAGGATGGAATGCCGTCGTATTTAACAAAGCGGCCATCCAAGACATAAGGAACAGGTCTTTGTTCAAGTTCCAGATGGAGGTTATTTCCGAAGAGGGAATCAAGCCGGGCGTTTGGAAATTCTCGTCCATGATGACAAAATCATTACCGACTTATGATCTATACACCAAGATGCTTTCTCTTCCCGAGATAGGAAATGTCAAAACGTCGGATGGGTTCTTGATCAACGAAACTGGCGATTCGTATTTCTCGCTTCCAAAAGAAGCCGAACGTTTGTTCTTAATGGAAGATAAGATAATCAGGCTCAAGAACGAATGGTCCTCTTTCGCCGCCCTCCCATACGGCAATTATCGTCTCCAAGACGATTTCGATTCGACTTTATATGAGACGGAAAGAGGCAAATGCTTCAAGTTCGAAATAACGGAAACGACTTGGGGAAAAGGCGTGCTTAATGGCAAAAACGTCACCAAGATATCTTGCCCTTTCTCTTCCTGTGGCTTCTACATCAAAAACTATGATGGAAAACTAAGTCTTTTCAATCCGGCCAAATCCGAAACGATAGTTAGCTTCAACAAGGTGCCATTAGAGAATGGTTGGAACTTATATATGCTTGACCAAACTCAAGTCGATTCCATCAGGGATTTTGATTTCGCCGCTTCTTCTTGGAACTACCTATACGTCAAATACGAGGATAAGATCGAGCCGTCGACCATTTATCAGTCGCCTTTCTATTCCTTCGACGTCACAAGCAGCGAATATAATTCGATCGTCGACCTAATTCCGGAGAAAGATTCCGAGCTCCGCTACGCCCATAAGCCGTATATCGATGGGGCCTATTACTTAACGACGCTGATGTCTTCGTCCGAAATTGAGAAGTGCAAAGACTACGAAAGAATCGTCTCCCTCCATAATGATTTCCCAATCAAAGGAATCACTTTCGACGAAATCAAGCAAAAAGTCGCGATGGAAGGATGCAACAAATACGATTGGAACCACCATAACGGCAAAGCGGTTTACTTCCAGCTTTTAGGAGTAGGGGACTATACCCTGAAACTACCGGAAGTCGGATATCAGTACTTTGATGAATTCATGTACGAAGGCGAGCTTAGCCAAGGTGTCATCTTCGGTTTTGACAAAGACGACCATTACACCCAATCTTCCGGTGGCGGAGTCAACGAATTCTTCACCATCACCTTCAATAGCGGCGTTGGTGGCGTGACTTCCATGAATATCAAGGTCTATAGCACCGACAGCAATCCTTCTGGAAACCCCGATAATAGGGACTATCACACTTATAGTGATGTGGTTTATGACCAAACTAGAGACATCGTTGACGAAGACGTTCTCTCTGGCAAAAAAGGATTGGATATCTATGTCAGACAGCAATATTCCTGGTCCGACAAATTCTTCATTGGCGGCGCCGAAATGGAATATAAATAAAACGAAAAAAATCGCTTTTAAAAACATCTATTTATCCAAATAGCACAAAAAAGCCCTGAAAAAAGCGCTTTCTATCACTAAGTGATATAGTTTAGACAAGACATTAAGAGGAAACTTTTATGAAAAAAATCAAAACGATCATGGTCTTATCCGTCGCCTCCGTTTTAGGCGTCGCAGCAGTTGCCGCAATGGCCGCTAACGAAGCTACCGGAGTTCTAGGCGAATCCGAAGAGATTTGGGGTCATTACACATCTGTTGAATCGACCCTTGATACTTTTGGATCCAAGGAATTCTGGATCAGTTGCTCTTCCTATAACGTGAGGTTAACCGCTCCATCAAGTGGAAAAATCGAAGAACGCGGCGCTCCGTCAGTCGCCGATATCGCTACTTGGAAAGATCTCGATGATGGGCGTCTTATCGCCAAAAAGAACGAAATCAGCGGAATGCTGACTAGTTACGACACCCATTGCTGTGTCCTTCCTGAATTAACCGCTGTTTCCGCTCATAACGGAGAAATCGTTTATACGGTCTATAACGAAGGGGGCGATGAAGTCGAATTGGCTGAGATGGTCCAGGGAACCTACACCCTCAAAGCCGTCGTCACCGCCACGAAGTACTATGAGGGAGCTGAAAAAACCGCGACCCTTAATGTCACTCACGAAGCCAAAACGATTCTTCCAGATGGCAAAATCGGTGCGACTGTCGTCGAATGCGATGACTGCGGAGAAACCATCTCCACGACTCCGATGGCCGAAAGCCAGATCGATAAGAGCTGGGGATTTAGCGTCTATTGCAGCGGTGGAACCACAGCGACTGGAGATTCGATAAAAGGCGAATATCCTGAATACGCCGGGCAAGATAGGGTGTACCGTCAATGGAACGCCAATAACAGCACGACCAATATCGTTCTCCCGAAAGTCGATTATAAAGTCTTCAACAAAGTCTCCATCGTTTTACATACCAACGGAACGGGTGGCCAATTCATCGGGTTCGGCTATGGTGCCGACGATGATTTGATCGAATACAAGAACCATGGATGGCATCCGACGTTCGTTCTCAATGCGACTTATGACGAAGTCTCCGATGCCGTTAACGCTACGATTAACTGCAATAGCGGTGCTCAGGGATCCTTCACTTTCAATACATCCGATGTCATCTCCGGAAATCAAGGATTGACCCTTAAATTCCACGGTGGCGCTTGGAGATCGGCGGTTCTTGATAACGTCTTGCTCAACCGTGAAAAAGGAACAATGGTCGACGTCAACTACAGCGAGATCTTGGGCCTAGATAAAGTCGATCAATACACCAACGAAAGAGCCGATTCGTTCAGCCGCAATAACGTCGTTTACGGAACCGAAACATTCGCTAGCGACAAATTAGGCATCACCATTGATAACGGCTTGTCCGTCGGAATCGATAATAGCGAAGATATCGGCGCCATTAAACTAGGCGGCGACCAAGGTGCTGTCACCAAAGCCAATATCACATTGCCGATCGTCGACTTTGAAACCATCGAAAACTTCACTGTGTTCTTCTCTTGCAACACCAATAATGCCTATATTGGTCTTGATGCCGAAAGAAGCGTAAAAACCAATGGCGACACTAAATCTGCCACCAAGAGTTTCATTAGATTCCATCATGAGGGCGGCAAACTTTATATCTATTTAAAAGCGGCCGAGACTCTATCTACTTACGTAGCAGACGCGGATGTCATCAGCGGTCAAAAAGCCCTCAAACTCTATGTGAGCTTGCCGGCTTGGAACTTCATCGACATCTCCAAGATTATCATTAACGATACCAACGATGCCGTTAGCGGATATAGCAGCGCGCTGAGCTCAAAACTAGCCCTCTCCGATGCTTCAAGCCCCTGGGGTGCCTACGACGGTGGGTTCTGGTATTACGGCTTAGATACCACTCTTCGCGATTTGACGATGCCGAAGATCGACTTCCGCTCTTGCAAAAAGCTTATTGTGACTGGCGAATTCCAGCAGGGATCTGAACTCGGAAATGCCGCAGACGATCTTATTTTCAACGCTTCGGCCGGCGGCAGCGACGAATACTTCACGGTCGAACTTACCGCCAATAACGGAACAGTCGAGGAAAAGATCACGGTTTATTCAACTTGCGCACCGGACGCCGATGGAAAAGTTGGTCGTGCCTCCGATCATACTGTCTACCAAAGATATAGCGACGTTGTCGTTACCAAGACTTGGACGATCGACGATGAAGACGTCTATAACGGAACTAAATCTGTCGTCACCAAGATCGGAACAAGAGTCAGTTGGAACAACCGCCTTGTCTTCACGGTCGGCAATTTGACCTTAAAATAACCTAAAACTGGCTAAGGCTTCAAAAACCTTAGTCTTTTTTATACATAAAAATATCTAGGGTTTACAAAAGAAGATAAAGCGCTTTCAGAAGTTTATTATCTAATATAGTATCTAACCAAGGAGGCTTTGGTATGAAAGCCAAAATCAAAAGTTTAGTATTCGTTTTAGGTTTAGCGGCTCCGTTTTTGTTAAATGGATGCGGCGGAACCTCGCACACCCATAAGTATGATGTTGAGCATCCTATATGGAATTGGGCGGAAGACCATAAAAGTGCATCTCTTTCCTTTAAATGCGAAGGCTGCGAAGAGTTCTCTGCGCCTGTAGTTGATAACGATATAGAGGTGGTTGATAACAATCCGACCTGCACTGAATCAGCAATCGATTATTACACAGCCGAAGCCGTGTTCGAAGGCGTTTCCTACAGCGACACCGTGACGGTCGAAGAACCTCCGCTTGGCCACGATTTCACCTCTATAGAAGTGAGTGGCGTCCAAGAAAGCGGATATAACGCTTTATCCGCTGTGACCGGCTTATCCGTCAACAAAGTGTGCTCCAGGGGCGATAAGTTGGCGGCTAATGCCAGCGAAATCGAAATTGTTTATTCTCATGGCGATGGAATGCTCCATGGCGATGACACTTCAATCGAAGTGAAAATCAAAGGTACAGCTTTGTCGAAAGTGGTGCCCGTAACCGTCCATAAGATCCGTGTCATTGCCCCGACACCCGATCAAACCGAGTTCGTGTATAACCAAAATGAACAGGTTTATCAAATCGAGGAAAACGAGTATTACCAAGTAACTGGCAACAAGAAAACCGATGCTGGCACGACAAAAGTCCTTGTCTCACTAAAAAGTAAAATCGATACCGAGTGGTCCGATGGAACGACCGATGACAAGTCTTTTGATTTCACTATCGCAAAAGCCACGCCTGTGATCACGGGACTCAGCGAAGCCTATTCGATTGATTGCCATGGAACTTTGGATTTATCCGAAGTTAAGGCAAGCATCGGAGATTTGTCTATCAAAGCCATCGATAGAGACGGTAATGAAGCGGATTTGTCTTCCATTACAGGCGGGGAATACACGCTTGTGGCCGCAGTGGAAGAAACCTCTAATTACTATGGTGCCACTCAAAGCGCCGTTCTTACCGTGAACCATAAATTCACCAGCGCCATCGTCCCAGACCCAAAAGGAAGTTCTTCCAAGATAGGCAATAAAACCCTCGTTTGCTCAGAATGCGAAGAAGGGGAAGCGGTGCCTATGGAAAACGGCGACCTCAACGCCGATTGGGGATATGGCTTTGGAGTAAACGGAGAAAGCGTCGGGACAAGCGGATTGGCCGGCGAATTCCCGGAATACGCCTCTTCTACTCGTTCCGCCTATCGTGATTGGACCATCAACAACACGACCTCTACCATCCGTCTCCCCAGAACGGATTTCACCGTGTTTAGCAACGCCTGCTACGTTTTCCATACCAATTCGACGACCAGTCAATTCTTTGGCATCGGACTAAATAGCGCAGATGACACGATCGCTTTCGCTAATCACGGGAATGCTCTTCGCTTCGCTTTGAAGTTCGCCTATGAAGAAGAAAGCGAAATTTTATGCGCGACTTTGAATTCCTCGATCGGACTTAGCAGAACGATAACTATAAATGATAAAGATGTCATCGAAGGAAATACCTCATTTGAATACTATGTGCACGGCGGAGCGTGGAGACAATTGGTACTCGATAATGTCGACTTGAATCACGAATGCGGCGAGACTATCGATCTTCCTAATAGCGAATCCCTTGGCATCGTTGAAGCTTGTGCCTCTTGCTATGAGCCTGAACCGATCAAAGAAGGAGGTCTTGTCTATGACACAAAGACTTTCGCGACAAACAAACTCGGGATCAGCATAAATAACGGAATGACAAACGGCATCGATAATAACGAAGATGTCGGGGCTATCAAGCTTGGCGGCGACCAAGGCGCGGTAACCGAAGCCGAAATCACCCTTCCTAAAGCGAATTTCAATATCCTCGACAATGTAGTCATAACTTTCTCCAATAACGGTGGAACAAGCTTTATCGGTTTCGATAGCGATAATGTTGTGGGAACAACCGCAAATACCAGAAGCGAAAATAAGAGCACCATCAAAATGGAAAAAGTCGATGGGGGTGTCAAAGTCACCATCGTCGACGCTAAGGGTAGCGTCAACAAAACATATTCCGAGCAGGAAATAATCGACGGAATGACCCCGGTCAAACTTTATGTCAAGCTCACTGCTTGGAACTACATTGCCATCTCTAAGGTTGCTGTTAACACGCTTTAATTTAAATCAAATGAAGCGTTCTTCTAAAAAAAGGAGGACGCTTTTCTGTTTCTCTTTTATGTAGAGAAAAGTAATATGTTTGGTATGGAAAATAGCAAAGAGAACCTCCCTGTCGAAGTTCAAGTCCAAGAAGTTGCCGAAAGCGAAGAGGTGGAAGGCTTGACCATCGACGAATACGCCACCAAATACACCAAAAAAGCCAAAGCCTCGTTCGTTAGGGCTTTGCTTGTTTTAAGCATCACTTTGCTAGCGATCCTACTAGGAGCTGCGATAGCAAGCCTAGTCATCCCACTTTGGAAAGAGAACATGTATTTAGGCATCGGCGCTTTGGCGGTCCTAGTAATCCTAGTCGTCCTCCTTATCGTCGTTCCTTTGATAAAAGTCTTATCTTCCGATTATTTTATAATCGATGCCGACAAGAAGAACTACATATCGGCCAAAAGGCACAACAAAGCGGTCCGTCGCCGCATTGCCTCCCATATGATCGACATTACTTCTAATCTTAGAGGCAAAGAATGGAAAAGCTTCGCTAAACCCGACGCCAAATTCCATATGGACGAGCTAAGCAAGGCCGTTTCTAGTAGAGATGATTCTCTCGTTAGCGAAAATCTAGTTTGGCTTTATGGCGGACCTGTCAAAAAGACCGCTAACGCATACATAGTTAACTCTGCGGTGAGAACCGGCATTTATACCTTCGTATCCCAAAACGATACGGTGGACGCTTTAATCGTTGCGACTCTCCATTTCCAACTCCTTAAAAATCTTGTTTACATCTATGGCTTCAGGCCGACGGATAGAGATTTGATGAAAGTGTTTTTAGCTATCGCCAAAGACGCCGCCATCGCCTATACCTCAAATCACGTAAAAGTAGGGGAGACAATCGCCAACTACACCTTCAAAACGCTCGCCGATACACCGATCGTAGGAATATTCGCCAAATTGGTTAATTCAACCATATCTTCCTTTGCTAATGGAGGATTCACGATTTTCTTCGGAAAGCGAGTGGTTTCTTATTTGAATAAGGAATATAAGATCCAATCAATATTGGATAAAGTCCAAATAGAAATGAGTGATAAGGAAGAAGAAAAGATTAAAGAAGAGGTCAAAGCCGAGATCGCCGAAGCCACCAAAAACGAAGAAGAGCCAAGAGTGGAAGTGCTCAAGGAAGAAAAGAAGCACTTCTTTGAAAGGCTATTTAAACGAAAGAAATAGGTTTCTTCCCCTTTTTTATTGCAAAAATTACCCAAATATTGCGATAACGTAACATTCCCTTAAATAGCCTTTTTAAAAGGCTAATATATACGCAGAGGAGATTAGATAAATGAAACCACAATATATCGCCGATTTCGAGAAGCTTGGATTCGGCATGTTCGTCCATTTTGGACTTTATAGCACCGTCGGAAAAGGTGAATGGTATTACTTAAGTAACCCAGACGCTGACAAAGACTATTATTTCAGCGAGGAATTCGCCAATAAATTCAATCCCAAAAAAGATTGGGCCATAAAGCTTGTTAAAGCTGCCAAAAAGGCCGGCGCTAAATACATAACCTTAACCACCAAACACCACGAAGGATTCTTCCTCTACGATTCAAAAGGACTCACCACTTGGGATTCGATGCATTTAGGACCAAAAAGAGATTTGGTCAAAGAATTCGTCGACGCCTGCAATCAAGAAGGCATCGTCCCTTTCTTCTATCACGCCATCTTAGATTGGCACCATCCGGACTATAACAAGAACTTCCCGTCTTTCCTTGAATTCCTTAGGAATTCCGTCGAGGTTTTATGTAAGAACTACGGCAAAATCGGCGGTTTCTGGTTCGATGGCTTTTGGGATAAGCCAAAAGAAGACTGGGAATTCGATAAGCTATATAAAGTCATCAGAAAATATCAGCCAGAATGCATGATTATCAACAACACCGGCATGTCCGCAACTGGAGAAGTCGGTCACTACGAAATCGACTCCGTCACCTTTGAAAGAGGTGCCCCAAGGATGATTTCTAGCGCAGACGGCAAAGAAAGAGCCAGCGAAATGTGCGAAGTCTTCGGCGCCCACTGGGGATACACCAAAGACGATATTTCCTATAAGAGCATCGGAACTATCCTCGATTCGCTTATCACTTGCCGTTATTGCAACTGCAACTTTCTTCTTAACGTTGGACCGAAGGGAGATGGCTCCTTAAGAACGTTAGATAAGTGCTACCTTGAAGAGGTGGGCAAGTGGATCAAAGCCAACAAGAACTTCATCTATAACGTTAAAAAGGCCGATATTGAAGTTGAAGGCGCTCGCGTTTTGACTGATGGCGAATATTATTACGCCGTGATCAATGACGTCCAGATGTCCGCCGATGTTAATGTTCAGCTTTACACGGAGAAAACTACTCTAAAAGCGGTCGGATTCAAATTCAAGGAAGCTAAGTATCTTGATAACGGAAAGAAAGCGAAGACCTCTAGCGATAGAAGGACGATCTCCGTTGATCCGTTCACCTACGGAACTGAACTCTGTCATAGAGTCGTTAGATTTAAGATTTCTAAATAAGTAAGCTAAAGCAAAAGAGGGCGACTACTCCTTAATGCGCCCTCTTTTTGTACTCGTCAATCCTTTAAACATCCGATCGGGATCACGTAAACCCCGTCTTCTCGTTTATATCCGTACTTAGATGCCGTGATTACAAGCTTAAGGTCAGGAAGCCTTATTGATGACCCTTTACTGGATTCGTTTGCCGCTTTGATCAATGACTCAATTTCGCATAAATGCCTAGCCCCTTCTTCGACGCCATATTCACCTAATTTAAATTCGATGAGAGCGTATCTCCCATCCTTTAGATGAAGGACGGCATCTGCTTCTAATCCATATCTATCACGATAATAAGAAATCGTTCCACCGTTAGGAGACGAATAAACTTTTAAATCGCGGATGCACAGCGATTCGAAAAGGAATCCTAAAGTGTTGAAGTCTTTGTCGAAATATTTTGGCCCAACGCCTAATGCGGCAACCGCTAAAGATGGATCGACAAAATTCCTCTTTTTTCCAGTCCTCATCGCTGTTTTCGAACGAATTGACGGGTTCCAGGCTTCGATATCTTCGACGATATATAGTTTCTCTAGCGCCGCGACGTAATCGAAATAAGTCACCTCGCTCATCGAAGCATTGATTTTGACGTCTTCATAAATCGTTTTGCTGTCCGCTGTAGTGCAGATGTTTCTTGCGTAAGATTGAAGAATGGCTTTGGCCCATAAAGGGTTTCTTCTGGCGCCGTCAACTTTAGAGATATCGACATTGAATGTTTGTTCGAATAGTTCTTGAGCAACCATTAATTTCGCTTCTTTGTCGTCGGTTATTAAACATCTTGGCCAACCGCCTCGACATATCGCATAGATTAAATCGTCCAAACTTAATTGAGAAACGCAGCCGTTGAAGGAACTTTTATTATCGAACAAATCGATTATGCTCACAGTTCCGTTTGATTCGCCCGTTTCGTACAAACTCATCGGGTACATCCTGCATGTCGCTATACGCAAAGTCCCAGTGTGTGGCGTGTCTACATTGGCGGAGCTTGATCCGGTTAAATAATACGATCCGACATCCTCTTTGTTATTGTCGCAATCCGTCCTTATCGCTCCCCAAATTTTGGGTGCATCCTGCCATTCGTCGAATAATATCGGCTTTTCTTGCTGCAAAAGTTTGCTTGGCATTGTGTTGGCAATCATAAGCAAGTTGGCTCTCTCGTCTTCGTTTTGGAATTTCACAACGGTCTTGCATTTGACTTCGGCAGTGGTGGTTTTGCCGCAGCCTTTAGGCCCTATGATGTTTATGGCGTTGAACACCTTTAATTTATTCTGGATTATTTGGTCCGCAATTCTTGGTTTATACATCGATGTTTCCTCGTGGTTATTATGCGCCGTTTAAGTGATTTGTGCAATTTCGTTTAAGTGATTTGTGGCATTTCGTTTAAGTGATTTGTGGTATTTCGTTTAAGTGATTTGTGGTATTTCGTTTAAGTGATTTGCGGTAAAACACCAAAAATGATGTCGTAAAAATTCGCTTTTCTCACTATAGAGAATTGAAGGCTCCTAAACCGAGTTTTTCGTTTCCCTTTTATATAGAATGCTCGTACACAAAAAGGAGTGCATTTATGAGTTATGAAAAGCAAATCACGTTAAAAGATATCGGCGGCTATAAAGAGGAAAAAGAAGAGGCCGCCCGCATCATCGACTTCCTCAAAAACTACGAGGAATACACCAAGAAAGGTGCCTACCTTCCTAAAGGAATACTTCTATTAGGAACCCCTGGAATCGGAAAAACGTTGTTCGCCACGGCTATCGCCAATGAGTCCGGCGTCCCGCTTATCACCCTCAATGCCGAGGGGCAGAATTTGGTGGGAGAGAACCTTTTTAATTCCATCAACGAAGTTTTCCAAAAAGCCAAAAAGAACGTCCCTTGCGTTCTTATGCTAGACGAAATCGGAAACTTCCTTCCAAAGAATATGGGCATGGGTGGAAGCGATCGCTCAACTGACATTTTGAACCTTCTTCTTACGACGATAGACGGTTTAAGCAATTCAGAGGGCATTCTTATTGTCGCTACAGCCAATAACTCCTATGAGATCGACGATGCGTTGACCCGTCCAGGGAGACTTGAAAAATCCATTCACCTTTCTATGCCGACCAGCGAAGAAAGAGCGGAGATCTGCAAGCTTTATCTAAATAAAAGCGAATTATTTAGCGAAGTCGATCCAAAAGAACTCGCCTTGCGCATGGGCAGAATGACAGGCGCGATGGTGAAAAAGGTCATCAACGAAGCGCTTATCTACGCGATTTCGAACAAAGATAAGAAGATCCACGCCGAAGACTTCACGCCTTTCATATATAGCACCGTCATGAACGGCGTTAAGAAAAACAATAACGAAAAGGATTTAGACGCTTTAGCGGTCCATGAGCTCGGCCATTTCCTTTGCGACTATTGCTTAAACGGAGAAGTGGGGGACGTCAGCATCGAGCAGTTCTCTAGCACCGCCGGAAGTTATCGTCGTCTAAAGGAAGAGGAACGCGCCGTGTCCTCATGGAGCACTATTTATAAAAACATCGCCGTTTCTTTAGGTGGTATCGCCGCGACAGAGGCGATATTGGGCGAAAAGCATAACGGCGGAAGCGATGATATGAGAAAGGCCATTTTCTCCGTCGTCGCGGCGGCTCAGTCTGGTCTATTAGGATTTAACTGTTTGCCCAAGATGCGCGGCGCATTGGGAGAACAATATCCGACATCCCCGAACTTCCATCCGATGCTAAACGCGGTTTTGACCGGCGCTTATAAGTCGGCATATAACGTCGTGAGGGAGAACAAAGCCTTCGTCGAAGCCGTTATTGATAAGCTCAAAACAAAAAAAGTCATATTATCCAAAGAGATGGAGTCCTTGGTTAATGAACACAAGGTTAAAACCAATATGGAGATGGCGAAGATCAAATTCCCTAAAGGAAACGCTCCAATGATTGTCGATGATGTTCGAGGAAGCGTCTTCTTCTCCGGAACGCCGGAAGAGATAAACGAAATCGAAGAAATGATCAACGATATGGACTGACACCGGTTCTGCATAATCTTTACGAAGAACAGCGGATAAACTAGCCCTCTTTTAGGAGGCAACTTCTGTTGCCTTCTTTTCTTTTTGCAGCACATTACATGTGTCTAGTCGAAAAAATTGAAATACTTACCGAATTTTCGACTGGGCTTCTGATGCTCAAAAATTAGTCATAAGTCCCGATGTTTTGCCTTGAATTTTGGGGAGGGATTGAAAAACGCTTCTTTTATTTAAAGAAAGAGATTGAAAGACGCTTCGCGATTCTCTATGATATTCGAGCATTAAGGAAGGAAGTGAGTCCAAGTGTCGATCAAAACCGTCGTTCGTGAAAACGAAACCCTCGATGACGCTCTTCGCAGATTCAAAAGGTCCGTCAACAAAGCTGGCGTCCTTATGGAATGCAGGAAGCGTGAAGCCTACCTTAAGCCGGGTCTTAAGAGGAAGATGAAGTCCGAGATGGCCCGCCGTAAAAAGTGGTAATCCATTAAAGGATATATGAGCCTATCGCAAAAGCGGTGGGCTTTTTCTTTGCCCTTTTTTGTTTTTTCTCGCCAATAGATATATAGAAGGGGAAAAGATAAATGAAATGTACGCTTTGTGGTACGCTTTCCGTTGATAAACCTCAAATGGGCATTTATAGTGAATTCGAGGCTATAAGTATGGACTATAAAAACGCTACCGAATTCAGGAAGAATCTATTTGCGTCTTTAGAAAAAATCGTCGAATTCGAAGAAGTGATGACCGTGACGACCAAAAAAGGAAACGCCGTGATAATGTCCGAAAAAGAATATAAAGGCCTAATGGAGACTTTGTCTTTATTGGGACAGCCTGGTTTCCTCGAAAGAATCAAGGAAGTCGAGGAAGGAAAAGAGGACGATTTCGTCGAAATCAACGCGGAAAAAGGACTCTAACATGTATCGTTTGATAATTCATAAATCGGCTCTTAGAGATTTCGAACTAATCAAACGGGCAAATCTAAGCGAGAAAGTGAATAAGCTTCTACGCTCAATGTCTAAAGATCCGTTTTTCAACCCACCCCCATACGAGAAACTCGTAGGTGACTTAAAGGGCTACTATTCAAGGAGAATCAATATTCGCCACCGTTTGGTGTATAAAGTGGATGAATCCTCGAAAACCATCGTTGTCGCTTGTATGTGGGGACATTATCTATAAGACAGGCGATGGCTGCCGCTTCTTGCGGTGGCTTTTTCTTTTAAACCACCTAGCATCTAAATAAAATAATTCAGTATGGTTAAAGAAACTTTAAACACTCCAGTCACCGGGGAATATGACGTCTTTGTGTTGGGTGGCGGCATCGGCGGTATAACTGCCGCTATTTCGGCTGCTAGGAACGGGGCGAAGGTCTTGCTCGTCGAAAGGAGCTATTGTCTTGGCGGCTTAGCTACATCGGGTTTGATCGCCTTTTATCTGCCATTATGCGATGGATATGGTCACCAAGTCTCCTACGGCATCGTCGAAGAACTCTTGAAGCTATCTATTTCAATCAGCCACAAGGACAACGCCAATTACAAAAATTGGATCGAATCCAACGATCCTTCGAAAAGGACGGAGAAAGATCCTCGCTATGAAGTGGAGTTCAACCCCAATCTTTTCGCCATCAGCTGTGAGAACCTTCTTTTGTCATTAGGGGTGGAGATTTTATTCGGCACCTACTGCGTTTCCGCGATTAAAAAGGGCGACAAGATCGAATACGCGATAATCGAGAATAAAACGGGAAGACAAGCCATAAAAGCCAAGACATTCATCGACGCTTCTGGCGATGCGGATTTAGCTTTCTATAGCCAAACCCCAACCGATACCTTCAAACAAGGCAACGTCCTCGCGGCTTGGTATTACTCCTATGGAGAAAAGGGCTATAAGATCACGCCTTTAGGAGCCTGCGACATTTCAGACGAAGAAAAAGCCAAAGGAAACGCCGCTCCTTCGACATTGGTGAATAAAAGATTCACGGGAATCGACGCTAAGGAAGTAACCGAGTATACGATTCTCTCCCATAATTCGACCTTAAACGACACGCTTAATAAAAGAAAAAACGATCCGACCTATGTTCCGGCGACCATCTGCTCGATCCCTGAGCTTAGGATGACTAGAAAGATCGTCGGTGAATTCAGCATGACCACGGCCATGGATCACCAATATATTGATGATTCGATTGGCATTATTTCCAGTTGGAGGAAACGTGGCCCCATATACGAAGTCGCTTACTCCTCTTTGTATTCAAACGCCACCAAAAACCTCATTACAGCCGGCAGGGTCACTTCGTGCGATGAAGCCATGTGGGATTTGCTTCGCGTAATACCCGCTTGCGCCGTCACGGGTGAAGCGGCTGGATTAGCCGCCACGATGGGCGATGACTTTTCTAAAATCGACGTCGAAGAACTTCAAGATAAACTCAGGAAACAAGGCGTCAAAATCCACTTGGACGAGCTCGATATCAAGTAAAAGAGAAAGAAAAGGCCGGCTAATCGGTCTTTTTTCTTGTTTATCGCCCTTTTTAAAGGCGAACTTTGCTCGATTTAGAATTCTTACAATTTATAAAAATTGTGCAAACATTATAATACCCCCATGAATTCCTGGCTCATTACTCTCTATCTATTCTTGATGGCGTTAATTCCAACTGCGCTATCGATCGGTTTCTTTTGGCTGAAAAAGAAGACGAAGTTCAGCAGTCTTAATTATTGGCTGCAGCAATCTATCATCGGCGTTACTTTTGGCGGCCTTGCCATCTTCGCGACCCACTTTGGCGTCGATGTAGGTGGAGCGGTGGCCAACATTAGAGATAGTGCGCCCTTATGCTCTGGCTTGATCTTTGGAGGCCCGGCCGGAGTCATCGCCGGATTAGTCGGCGGTATCGAAAGGCTTATCGTGGGTTTCGTCGATCCCGTTTCTTTTGGCTACACCCAAGTCGCTTGCTCTGTATCGACCATATTCGCCGGAATCTACGCTTTATTCATCAGGAAAGTCTTGTTCGAAGATAAGTGCCCAAGTTGGCCTTTTGCCTTCTTTATCGGCGGTGTCATGGAAGTCTTCCATATGACGATGGTCTTCTTGACCCACGTAGACGACTTAACTAGATCCTTCGAAATCATCAAAATCCTTTCCGTTTCAATGATTCTTACAAACGCCATCGCGACCATGGTCCCTGTTTTGGTCTTGATGCTCAGCGAAAAGAAGAAAGAAGAGAAAAAGGAAAAGATCAAATACAGGAAACTGACCAATAGAATCCAGGCTTGGATGTTAGCTTCCGTCGTGGCGATCACCGTTTTAACGACCGTATTCACGTTTTTCGCTCAATCGAACATGGCGTTGATCAACTGCGATCAGACGTTAGGCATGAACATCAAAGATGTTGTCAACGATTTAAAGAGATCGACCAGCCATGATATGCAGGAACTTTCCGACAAAGTCTTCAATCAAATCAGCGATTGGAGAACCGTGGATACCCCGATAACCAGCGATATGCTCATCGCCTTAAAGGATAGAAGCGATATCCAGGTTGATGAGATAAACTTCATCGAGAAGGTCTATAACGCCGAAAAAGGAATGGAAGTGCCGACCATCACGGTCAGCTCCATCCCCGAATACGCCGGATTCGTTATGGATGGAGAGCAGACCAAAGATTTCAATGTCTTGCTCCAAAGCGACCCAAAACACGTCGATTTCTATGTTCAGGACGCCAGGGAAAACGACGTCCATGTCGTAATGAAATATGCCGGATGCGCCGTTCCAACCATGGAGGGAAAGCCGGATTCATATGTTCAAATCGGTTACACATATGACCGTTATAGCCAAATAATCAACGCCCGCGTCAAAGAACTTTCCGACGTCAGGCACGTCGGAGCTTCGGGAAAAGTCATAGTCGCCGACAAGAATCAAAAAATCGTGAGCGAAAAGCCCAATCAAAGCGAGTGGAGGACTCTCTCCGATTTGAAGTTCGATCCTACGTTAGAGGAAAATTGCAGCTATTTAAGCGATTTGTGCCTCAATGGGGATAAACCCGCGGAGACTTGCTATTACTCTTACGCCAAAAGCGAATTCTATTACGTCATCTCTGCCATCACGGAAAACGAGGTCTTAAGCGGCAGGGACAACATGATTTACTTCACCGTCTTCATGGAAGTGATCATCTTGGCCATATTGTTCGCCATCATCTACAAGCTTTTGATGATCCTCGTCGTCAATAACCTTGTTAAGGTCAACAAAGACTTAGGCCGTATCATGGACGGAGATCTCAATGTTCAGCTCAACATCAAAGGCACGATTGAGTTTGCGTCCTTATCTAACGACATCAACTCGACGGTCAATACTCTTAAACGATATATCGAAGAAGCCAAACACCGTATCGATGAGGAGCTTAAATTTGCTAAGTCCATCCAATTAAGCGCCCTCCCGACCGGAAGAGATACGATCAAATATCAAAATAAGGTCGATGTCATCGCCAGAATGTTCGCCGCCAAAGAGGTTGGTGGAGACTTCTACGATTACTATCAAATCGACGCCAATAGGATCGCCTTTATGATCGCCGACGTCAGTGGCAAGGGCATCCCGGCCGCCATGTTCATGATGGAGTCAAAAGCCATCATCAAAAACTGCGCCTTTAACTTTATGAACACCGGCGAAATCATCGAAAAAGCCAATGATGAGCTAAGCGGAGATAACGAAGCCGGAATGTTCGTCACCGCATGGTTTGGTATCATCGAATTAGACACGATGACCGTCCATTTCACCAGCGCCGGCCATAACCCGCCTCTTCTTTATAAGAAATCCACCAACAAATGGGAATTCCTAAAGAGCAAACGCGGACTCGTTCTTGCGGCGATGAAGGGTATGAAATACGTCCAAAACGAAGTAAAACTTGAGGAAGGCGATAAGATCCTCCTTTATACCGATGGAGTCACAGAAGCCACTAGAGGCGATAACGTCTTATATGGCGAAGATAGGCTTTTGAAATATTTGGACGGCAACGGAAGTAAAGCTAGCGACGAATTGCTCGACGGCTTAAAGGGTGATTTGGATAACTTTGTCGAAGGCGCCCCTCAATTTGACGACATAACGATGGTGGTCCTTGACACAAATGGCGTCAAAGATAACTGATTTCTTTTTAAGCACGCTAAATAGTGGCGCTCCTTTGAAAGCGTTCATCAATTTTTGATTACTGCTCATTTCGAAAACGTCGTAAATTTGAGGTAAATTGCAATTTTAAAGCATATGTGTAGCCGTTTTTTCGCGACTAAAACCACTGAATATCCATTCGAAACGAGTTTGAGCTTGAATTTTCGGTTTCCAATATAGAATTTAAAAAGGACTTAAGTCCTATATAATGAAGATAGAAATATCTTAAGTATTTCTAACAAAACTATAAGGAGAGTTTATGAAATCACTAAGATCTATCATCCTTGGATCGCTCGCCTTCCTTCTTTCTCTTGGCGGCGCGACTTTGTTATGTAGCAATAATACGCCATCTTCTGCCAAGGCCGCTTCCGGGTTTCAAACCGAATATAACGCGGTTTTCTTCCATAACACGAATATCAATGGTGGCGTTCCTTTCTCTTACGTAAATAGCGATAACCCGCCCGCTTCAACCCAAACCATCGATATCGAGGATATGCACACCTTGGCCGATGAATTCACCGTGAGCTCTGGCTATACGACCGGCGGAACGACGAATTTAACGATCAACGAGCCCGTTTCGACTAAGAAATTCACGGCTATTTATATCCCGATCATCGTCTACGCTCAGGCTTTGCCTAATGGGTATTCATTTGGAAACCCAACTATCACCTTCACCGTCAACCATTCCGGCTGGGATGAAGATAACTTTTCTAACGCCACGATGTTCTACCATGGAACAGGTGCTAGAAGTGGGGAATCCAGCGCTTATTACACTTTCTTTAGATCCCCTAACGGAAACGGTGCGGCATTAGGCAATTCCATCTGGTACGTTGGCGATCCTTCGAAAACGACTACCACGCAAACTCACTCCATCGATTCTGCCGTCTATCAAAACATCAACGCCGACGGAAAAACCCACAACACAATCGTTGGGTTCTATAGCTTGTATCTTTACGCAAGAAAAGACAGCAGTTCCTCTCACCAGCTTTCCTTTAGCCTCAGCGCCAAAATCAAATTCGACGAAAGCGTTTCTTATGAAGTGGCCGCTTCGAATTCCACCAAAGGCTACAAAGATTTATATCAGGCTTTCGCCGATTCTACTGGCAATAAGACGATTAAAGTCTGGAGGGATTTATCCGTCACCACGTCTTTATCTGTTTTCGGCTCCCAAGAAGATCCTAAGAACCTGATTTTGGATTTAAATGGCAAGACGGTGACCATGTCGGCGACTCTTACGATATACAACTGGAACTCTTTGGTGATAAAAAACGGAAATATCGAATTCATCGGCTTTAACTACAATTCAGGACTAATTTCTAATAGAGGCACCTTGACTATTGAATCTGACGTGAACGTTTCGATAAAAAGCCCAAATGTCAAAAATCTTCTTTTGACCAACGAGTCAACGGGCGTCGTAACAATTGGCGCGGCAACTCTTACGCCGAGTAGCGTTGACCGTGCGATTTATAACTCCGGCGTCATGAATTTGAACGGCACGAAAATAGCCGCTCCTTCCTATTCACTTTTCACCGCCATAGAAAACGATGGCCAATTGTATCTTGGCGGCAACTGCGTTATCAAAAACATCACCCAATCCCAATTGGGCATCATCTATGGAAAATATGGATCCACTTCTTATAGCGGAGCGAAAATCGACGTCAAACTCGACTCGACCGTTACAAGCGGCATCACCGTTGCATCTCAAATCGCTTCCGGAAAACTTTCTTTCACGTTCGCTGTTTATAGCAATAGATACATCGTTAACTATTCCTCTAAAAATCTTTCGTATGTGACCAATTACCGCTACTACGACGTGAACTTCAATATTACTGGCTGCACGGCGGGCGCCCAAACCCCCTCGTATCGCTATGGCGAGAGTTTAACGGTCACCATTTCACCTTTAAGCGGATATCAGGTCCCGAACACCATTTCCGTTACTTCCAATGGCGCCTCGCTAAATGCTGGTTATGATTACACATACGATAAGACGACCGGTATTTTCACCCTCAAGGGCTCTTATGATTGTTTCGCCGCCATCGCCGTATCGGGTGAAGGTATCGATATATCCCCAGAAACCAAATTAAAAACCTGGGCCGCTTCTTATTTGCATCTTGATTACACCTCCAACGAAGGCTACTGCAAAGATTCGACCCATCATTACTACACAACCGCCAAAACAAAGCTTCTCGCCTTAGGAGAAGAGGTTGTCATCACCCTTAAAACATCTTCTGATGAAACAATCGTTTCCTATAGAGCTAGATATGAAGCCTGGGCTAGAGCCAATAACGATCTCGAATACGCCTATAGCGACGATTTCACCCATATCAGCGCCAGCGCGAACAACATCGAATTAATGTCTTCTTCAAACGCTTTGCCTATAGTCATGACCCTTGTTGTTTCTAGCGGGGCCATTTCCCTCATCGCCTTCGCTATATTCAAAGGCAAACGCCGCCACGAGAAATAA
>JAKSUL010000012.1 GCA_024409055.1 Bacilli bacterium | reverse complement strand
CCTAAAAGGAGGAAAGTAATCATGAAACGCAAACACTTGATGCTTCTTCCTTTAGTTTCCTCCTTGCTCTTTTCCTGTGCTCCCACTTCCCTTCCTTATAGTGGAATGGAGGCTGAAGGCGCCCCAATCGAAGAAAGCATCTTCAATGGCCACGGCATCGATTTTTCATCCAACCTTTTCGCATACAGGGTGAAAAAGATGATGCTATTCACCCCCAACACCATCGAAGCCTTGGTGAAGATCCCGACAAACGTCCGTGGATTCGTCGGCAATTTATTCACCAACGAAGACGCGACGATGCAAGGATTCATCTCGATGTCCGTCAATGAGAACGGAAACCTCAGAATCGACTGGAACGGCGGGGAATACATGATGATTCTCGACGAAGTCGATTTGAGGACAAACCAGTGGACTTTCCTTTCTTTTGTTAGGGATCCAGTCAAAAAAGAAGCGAGGATCTACCTTAATGGGGAACTCGCGAAAACATATTCCGTCGATTTGCCTAACGTCCCTTCGATCGGATTCCATCAGATCGGTAGCGACGCGGTCGCCCAAGTCAGGAATAAATGCGCATTTAAGGGCGAGATCAAAGAGGTCTACGGCTATAAGAGCGCCCTTGATGATAAAGCCATCAAACTCGACTTCGCCGACACTACCAAAAAAGACATCTCCTACGAGACTAGAGGCACCGATTTAGCCTTCTCTTATTCTCTTCAAAACGGGCAAGACGAATTGCTAGATAAGTCCATTTATAAGCAAAACATGAAGAAGGTCACCTTAGACTACTTCTACCGCCAGGACTTATACCCAACCAAAGACTACACATTCGCGGTTATCCCAGACCCCCAGATGGTCGTCACTTATCACGACCACTATGGCGATATGACCGGGGCTTTAGACACGACAAGAGACTTCTTGAACGCCAACGTCAACAGAATGAAGATCGATATGACTATGTGCGTCGGAGACCTCTCGAACATGCAGGTCAGCACCAGCGATAAGCAAAAGAAAGCCGAATGGACCTACGTTTCCAGCATTTTTAATGGGCTAAACAGCAAAGTTAAGCAAATAGTCACCCCAGGAAACCACGACTACGACTACACCGTTTGCAGCAAAGACCACTCCCTTTCCTATTTCAACGAATATTTCCCGATTTCTAATTACAACACGAGGTCCTATTGGGGAGGATCATTAGACCCGACGCAGCTTCAGAACTCTTACTATTTGAGCGAAGTGGCCGGTGTCAAATACTTGTTCATAACCATGGATTTCGGTCCCGAAGATTACGTTATCGACTGGGCCAATGAAGTCGCCGAAAGCTATCCGGACAGAAGGATTGTTTTGCTTACGCACAACATGGTTAACCCATTCGGCACCATCACCACAAAGGGTGACACCGCCTGCGCGACATCTTATGGATGGGTCAATACGCCCGGCATCACCATCAACGACGCCAGCGACGTCTATGAAAAATTCGTCAAAAAGCACAAGAACATGTTCATGACTTTCAGCGGACACCTCACGACCGATGATATCGTCTATCACGAATCTATCGGCGATAATGGAAACGTCATCATGGACTTCTTGATCAACGGCCAAGGAATAATCCTTAACGATGGCCTAGAATCCCTTTTGGGTCTATTCACCTTCGATGAAAAGGAGCAGGTCGTCTACCAAGACTATTACTCCACCTATTCTCAGAAGTCTTTCAACATCCAAAACCACGTTGCCTATTCATTCAAGGGCTATACCGACATCCTCTCTTCCGATTACTACAATCAAGACGGATCGCTAAAGGAGGGCATGTAATATGAAACGTTATTTGTCCACCGCTCTCATCGGGTTAGCTTTGCTCGGTCTTTCCTCCTGTGGAGGAGGCGCTTCCTCGTCTTCTACGACGAGCCAAGTCAGCCAGGCTAAATTCACCATTACCGTCAATCAAGTCGAACACGCGATTATCTCTTCTAATGTATCGCAGGCAAGCGAAGGAGAGACAGTTTCCCTTTCGATCGAAGTCGAAGAAAACTATGAATTCGATTATTTCACCCTCAATGACGCGAAGATCGAAGGCAACCAATTCAAGATGCCGGGATATGACGTCACCGTTTCCGCGATCATCAAAGAAGGGGGCGAAGTCCTTCACTCAATCACCTGCCTTTATAACGAACACGTCGATTTCTTCGCTGACGTCGAAGAGGCCCATAAAGGCGATACAATCACCCTTGATTACTATCCTACCTATGGATACGCCCTTGATTATTTCGAGGTAAATTCTTCTCGAATCGAAGGCTTGTCTTTCGAAATGCCAAGCGAAGACGTCGTGATTTCTTGTCACGAATCCTATATCGCTAAGCCAAGTGACATCTCCATCACCTGCACCAATGTCGGTCGCGAAGAATATGACGCCACTTCCAATTGGTTCATCGAGTTAGAGGAGGATTCGCTTCACGTCTACACGATCGTCGATGACCACTTCATAGTCGACAATTCATACACGATGAGGGAAGAAGGATTAAAAGATAATGCCGAGATTCTCCTCACTCCGACAAAATACGCCAACACCAAAGGGCTTTCCGTTAACCACACCATCGATTTGATGATCAACGTCAGCGGTTTCTCCTGGGCCAAATTAGCCGATAGCGACAAGACTTTCATCGACTCTTCTTTAGTTGGTTCTAACGTCGAATCCGAAGTCGTCAAATACGATTATTTCAATAAAGACGGCATCACCGGATACCGCGTTGATTTCTATGTTTCCTATGACATTTGGAACTGGGAGGAAGGAGAAGAGAAATCCTTCGTCATCTGCCCAAGCTTCAGGAACTGCGTGAACGCCTATAAGAACTACTGGGACTTCTACCACGGATTCGATTGCGAGGAATATCTTGATTGCTCCAATCACCCTCTCATCAACAAAGACGGAACTTTAGCGAGGAACCCATACCATGAATAAGAAATTGCTTTTAGTTATCGCCTTGCCCCTTATGTTAGGCGGTTGTTCCTCTAATGCGGTTGAAGAAAAAACCGTAGATTCCTTAGCTGAATATAAGGTTTATAGAACGAAGAAGGCTTTTAACGCCGAAGAAAATCTTGAATGCCAATTGACCATCAATTATCTCGATCAAACAGGCACGAAAGTCGCGGAACCATATATCGATAAGATGGACGCCGATTCGTCTTATTTCGTCATTCCTCCGACCGTCGAAGGATTAACCCCGAACGTTCCATATGTAGAAGGATATGTGACAGGAGACAGAACGATCGACGTCATCTATTCAGAAGAAAGTGTTTGGGATGGCTCGATATCCTCTTCCTTTAGCGGTCTTGGCCTAAAGACGTCCCCCTACCTCATCCAATCGGCGAGCGATTTAGCTCTATTGGCCAAAAAAGAGACCACCGATAGGACCGCCGGTTCGGCCGACCCTTATAACGGCAAATACTTCAAGGTGACGAAAAACATCAACCTCAACGGTATCGAATGGACTCCGATCGCTTCCAATTTCGCGGCCAACTACAATAAGCCCTTCACCGCCAATTTCGACGGAGATAACCACTTGATTAGGGGCTTATCCATCAATAAACCAGACGGAATCAGCTATGGCTTATTCGGCGCCTTGAACGATAGCGGAACGATCAAGAACCTTAACGTTGAAGGAAATGTCACCGCCAAATCCAGGGTTGGCATTCTTCTAAGCTGTGCCAACAAAGACACCACCAAAATAGAAAACTGCAAGACGTTTGGAAAAGCCCATTGCACCGGAAACGTCAGCAACTCCCAATATCTAGGCGCGATTTGTAGCGTCAATAAAGGCGCCATCTCAAACTGCGTGAATTTCGCGGAAATCACCGCTGATTACGGTGGAATAGGTGGCATCGTCGGCGCCAATAGCGCCACGATCACCGACTGCGATAACTTCGGCAAAGTCCAAGCATCCGCGACTCAAACGGCCGTAGGCGGCATCGTCGGAACTTTGGCGGCCAATAGCACTTCTATAACTAACTCCAATAATTTCGCCCCCTTTGAGGCCGTTAACCCCAGCACCGGCGGAATATTAGGAGAAGGAAACTCCAAAACGTTCACCATCACCAACTGCAATAACTTCGGAAGATTCGATGTCTCGACCACTAGCGTCGGCGGCATCGTCGGTACGATCAATAACGCCTCTTCCAACATCTTGCAGTGCAATAACTTCGGCTATTTTAACTCGACTTCCACTTATTGTGGAGGCATCGTCGGACACGTAAAGCCGGGTCTAGTCAGCGAATGCTCCAACTATGGAGACTTCGAAACCACCGAAAAATTCAATGGCGGCGTTATCGGATCCGCTTATAGCACCGGAACATTAGTGGATGGTTGCAAAAATTACGGTAACGTAAAAGGCGTCAATCAAATTGGCGGTATCGCCGGATACATCACCCAAGACATCAAAAACTCCGTCAACTACGGTTCCGTAAGCGGCGAAGTCGAAGTCGCGGGCTTAGTCGGATATCTTAATCAAGGACGCATGGATAATTGCGTGAATAACGGCTCCATTAACGCCACCACATCCAAGGCCGGAGGGCTTGTCGGATATCTATATGGCGCGGCTGGATCGGAAAACAATTACGTCAAAAATTCCTCCAATGCCGGAACCATCACTTCGCTGAGCTATTCGGGAGGATGCGTCGGACATTGCTTGAATTCGATTGTCGACCACTGTTCCAATTCCGGAAAGGTTTTGCTTACCGGCGAATCCGCCGGAGGCGTCATCGGCCATTTGACCGATAGCAGTGTTGCCACCAATTTATCCAATACCGGGGATATCGAGGGCATCGCTTCTATCGGCGGATGCATCGGATATGCCGGCGCTAGCACCACAGTCAAAAATCTAGAAACATCAGGATTGATCAACGGGGTCTATTCAGACACCAAGACAATCGGAACCGATAAGCACATTTTGTAAAGCTTATCGCTTGCCCCTAACTTCTTTAGGAGAAACGCCATACTTCTTTTTGAAGGCTTTCGAAAGAGAAAAAGCATCATAGAAGCCGCATATATCCGCGATTTCGGATAACGGTTTGTTTGATGTCTTGATATACGCATATGCGTTATTGAGCCTTTTGCTAAGCTGATAGTCGTAAGGCGTTTTTTTGTAGTATTTCTTAAATGAATTAATCAAAGAAGGCTGGGAGATATTCATCTCTTTGGCAATCTCCGCCACATTTATCGGCTCCATGAGTTTGGTATCGATGTATTCGGCGGCTTTTTTGATAAGAGGTGGGACGTTATCGGCCTGCTCTTTCTGCTGCTTTGATATCTCGAAAAGGAGATTGAACAAAATGTTTAAAGCCGGGAAGGAGGCGTCTTCAACACAGAAGTAAGAGTTCTTGAGTTCATAAAGCTGAGACAGAAAATATTCGCCTTCAGGGAAATGGATAACGTGGACGTCCTCCAAATTAAATATTTTCAATAGATAGTCGAAAGTGTCGCTTCGGAAGTTGATCCATATTTTTTCGTATGGGTCATCGCGATCGGCGCCGTAATGCTGGACGTTTTTCTTATTCAATATATACAAATCGCCTTTTTTGACGTGATGGTTAACTCCGTCGACTATCAAATAGCCTTGCCCAGAAACAACAAATTCAATCGTATAGATATCCCAATTGGCTCTTTTTATGCAGTATTGGGGGTCAGGGAATGTTTTTCCGACGGATTCAATGTGAATTGGAAACAGAGGACTATCCATATTGTCGTTATCGCGATAGTTGAAATAAGTCAGGTCTTCCGAACGTTCGATTTTAAATGTGAAATATTTGTCTTTCATAATGCTAACTTAAATATTTTACATGTTTTTGTTTGTATTTTACATAGTTTAGGACCATTCATTTATATAAAATGCTTATATAAAGTCAGTAACTCGAAAAAAATAAGGAACTCGATTTTCTACATCGACCAACTGGAGGTAACTTATGAAACGCAAAACTTTTGTTCCGATGGCCCTTTCCCTTCTTTGCTTAAGCGCATGCGGAGGCGGAAAAGTCGACCCCAACAAAACCACAGTCGAATTCTGGGGTTGGGGAGATGAGGTCGAAGTCTCGATCTTCAAAGACATCGTCAAAAAATACAACGCGAACAACAAGGACGACATCTACGTCAAGTTCTCTACCCAGCCAGCTTCTGGCTATGCCGCTAAACTCGAATCGGCTTTAAGAAACCAGAAGGCTCCGGAAATCTTCTTCGTCGGAGACGCGGACATCAAAAAATACGTGGCCAACAATTGGCTTGAAGATATAACCGGAAGAGTCGAGGCCAGCGCCTCCATCAAGACCGATGAGATGTGGCAGGCCGGCATCAACCGTTATAGGTACAACGCCACCACTCATACCTCCACGCCGAGCGACCCTTTATATTGCCTCCCGAAAGACTTGGGCCCTTCCGTCATCTTCTATAACGAAGACGCCTTCAAGGCCGTCGGAATCAACATCGTTTCTAAGAAAGCCTCCGAAATCGCCGAAGAAGACGAAAGACACGGATTCTACGAGAAAAACGGACAGAAATATTTCAACAACAAAATCTCGATGACCAAGGAAGAGGAATTGGCTCTATCCAAACTATTGACCAAATCCCACAACGCTTCCTCCCCGACCAACTTCGGCTTCTACACCGAATGGTGGTTCAACTATGTTTGGTCCATGGGCGGGGATTGCATCAAAGTCGGAGACGACGGTTATTATCATTGGACCCTTGGCGATCAGACCAAATCGACCTGCACTTACGAAGGAACCACCGTTTCCACCAGAGACGTTTTCCAGCAATTCGTCGATTTGTCCACCAAAGACAAAGTAATGCCAAAGCCAAGCTCAGTGCCTTCTAGCGACAAGACCGCTTTCTTTGAGCAGCAATATTTCGCCATGATGGTCGGCATCCGTGCCAACGTCGCCGAATTTAGGCAATACTGCGACTTCAATTGGAACGTCGCTCCGCTTAGCCACTATGAAGGCGGCACCGTCGAAGGGCACTCCGGATCCATGGGATACGGCATGTCCAAGTTCTCAAGCGATGAGAAGAAAAACGCCGCTTTCAAATTCATGGAATACATGGCTGGCGCAGAGGGGCAGACCGAACTTTCCAAGACCGGATTCTCCATCCCTAACCAAAAAGAGCTCGCCAAAGAAATCATTCGCGAAGAAACTAGCCCGAGCAACGCCGAAATCTTCCTCGACTATGTCGAGACTCAGCGTGGCGGAGACTGGACATTCCTCCCCGATACCCAATGGATCGATTTGTGGGCTGGCGCGCTTAACCAAGACGTCCTTAATGGCGATATGACCTTAGATACATTCTTCGCCAATTACCAAAGCCAAACCGACGCCACCCTTAAACTCTACGGAAAAGTAGGCGAATAATGAGAGTCGAGTTAGTAAAAAACGAGCTAATCCTAAGGAAAAATAAGAGAGAAAGAAGAAACGAGAAGGTCTACGGTCTAATCACGATTCTTATCCCTCTTGTCGGATTCCTCGTGTTTTCCTTCGTCCCGATGATCATTTCGCTTTGGACTTCGTTCCAACAGCCAGGAGACGGCAACGTCAGGTTTGAGGAAATGACATTCGTGGGCTGGAACAACTTCAAATTCGTTTTGACTGATCCAAGGTTCTGGACTGCGGTCGGAGATACCCTTCTCAACTGTTTAGTCACGCCTTTATGCATGGTGTTTGGCTTGATAATCGCCATGTTGGTGAGCAATCCAAAGCTTAGAGGCAGAACCGTCTTCAAAGCCGTCTTCTTCTTGCCTTACGTTTGTAGCATCGTCGCCACTTGTTCCATCTGGAAGATGCTTCTAAACCCAACGTTTGGGCCTTTCAACAAAATTTTGACCTCAATAGGCTTAGGCGCCCTGGATTTAAACAATCCTTCTCAGACGATGCCAATCATGATCTTCTTGGGCGTTTGGAGCGGAGTTGGATTTTCCATCATCATGTATTCAGCCGCTTTAACCAACATCGATAGCGGCGTCGTAGAAGCCAGCAAGGTTGATGGCGCCAACGCATGGCAAAGATTCTGGAATGTCACTTTCCCTGGTGTCATGCCGGTCTCCTTTTTCTTGCTCGTCACCGGAATAATCGGAAATCTTCAAGACTTCACCAGATTCCAGATTTTGCTGCCGGCCTCCAGCAAAAGAGGCGTCACCATCGCTTATTATCTTTACGACAAATTGGCCAACACTTCGCCAAGCACCGCGACGATTTCTGGAGCTGGAATCGCCAGTGCGGCTTCTTGGTGCTTAACCATATTGATCATCGGCATAAGCGTCATTCAGTTTATGGCCAACAAAAAACAAGGAGACTCAACTAAGTAATATGAGAGTCGAATACGTAAGAAATAGCTCCAACGCCAAGAAAAAAGTCCAAACCACAAAGAGGGAACTTTTGATCGAAAGAATCGGTTCCTACATCGTTTTGGCTATATTGGCCTCAATAGTCGTCATTCCGTTCTATATTCTTTTGGTTTCCTCTTTCAAAACCAAAGGATTCATCGGCTTCAATAACGATCCTAACCCCTTCTCAAACATGAATTTTGAGGGATTTAAAACCGCATTGTTTGGAAGCATCGCCACTTTTGACGATGGCTCCAGCAAAATCTTATTGGGCCTAAGAAACACCTTCATCATCGTTTTGCCCTCCACCGTCATAGGCTTATTCACCTCGGCTTTAAGCGCCTATGCTGCCGCCAAAATCAGGTTCAAAGGACGTAATGTCATCTTCTACATCATGCTCATCACCACGATGATTCCTGGCATTGTCATGATGACGCCACTCGTCACCATCTTCACCAATTTGGATTTATATAACACCTACTTCCCGCTTATGGTGCCGGGAATGTTTGGAACCGCTATGTGCGTCTTCTTCTTAAGGCAGACATTTATGGCGATACCAGACGATTACATCGACGCCGCAAGGCTTGATGGCATCTCCCACTTCAAGATTTTCTGGAAGATAGTCGTTCCTTTAAGCGCTCCTAGTTTGATCTCCCAAGGCATTTTGGGATTCGTCGCCGGATATAACGATTATCTCGGGCCTTTGCTCTACTTAAGAGGAGACGATCAATGGACCGTCACCCTTCAGACCGTTCTTAACGAATTCTTGGGCCAAAGCTCATCCAATCTTTATCAAGCCTTAATGGCCGCGACCGTCTTATCTTTGATACCGACCGTGGTCATCTTCATCTTGTGCCAAAAATTCTTTGTGAAAGGAATCGTAAACAGTGGAATCAAATAAGAAAAAACGCATGTTGTTTTGCCTTTCGGCCTGTTTCGTGCCGTCTTTGCTTTTGACTTCATGCTCCTCCATGGCGTATAACGCCGAAATCGACATCACGAAGGGATACAACAAGAACCTCTGGTTTTTGAACACCCTTGAGACAGAGACAGCCGATCCAAGCATCATCGACGGCGAGGATGGCTACTACTATATGTATGGAACCACCGACGATTTATCTACCGCCGGGTTCTACGTTTATCGTTCCAAGCAGCTTAATTACTGGGAAAACCTCGGGCCTTGCTTCTTGCCAGATCCCTCTTCCTGGTCTTGCACCGCCTTATGGGCGCCTAACGTCATCAAGATCGGCGATTTGTACTACATGTACTATTCGGCTTCCAATTACAAAAATCCGCCAGAGGGCTTAGCTTTCATCAAAGGCATGTCCGTCGCCGTCTCCTCCACTCCTTATGGACCGTTCAAAGAATACGAAGGGCTCGATTATTACGGAAATCTTATAACAAAGGACGACCAGGTTTTCGACGAAATCGAATTCTCCGCCATCGACCCATCTGTCTTCGTTGATACAGATGGCTCAATGTACCTTTATTTCTCTCGCGACCAATACAATTCGAACAGTATTTCCTATGGCGTGAAGATGCTCGACCCCGTCACTTTGGATATGTCGACGTTGAAGCCCTTAGCTAAAGCTGGCTTTGCCAAATACGACGACCCCATCGTGAATAACAACCTAAAATGGGAAATCGGCACAAGAAGCAAAAGATGGAACGAAGCCCCTTATTTATATAAAAGCGGCGACAAATACTATCTTTTCTATAGTGCCAACTATTTCGGCGACATGACTTATGGAGTTGGCTATGCAATCAGCTCTTCTCCTTTAGGGGATTTTGAAAAACCGTGCTCATACGAAAGCGAGAATCTTTTCTTGGGCTTAGACCAATACGATATCGGCTCGGGATGGGATTTCATGTCCGGAACCGGTCACCACTGCTTCTTCGAAGTCGGCGACGAGCTCATGATCGGATACCACGCTCACGTCGATAGGGAATACGGAAACTCCGAGAGAGCTTTCGCTTTCGATAGAGTCGTCATCAAGGAAGACGGAAGCATGCACGCCAACGGACCTTCATATTCCTTGCAGCCGCTTCCCAGCAAAATAAGCGGACTCAAAAACGTTGCTTTAGACGCGAAGATAACTTCTTCTTCAAATGATGACGTCAAGAAGCTCAACGATTACATGATTCCGTTCCATTTCGCTAACCCCAAGCAAAGCCAAATGCAGTTCGCTTTGAATAAAGGAAGCAACACGATAACCCTTTCTTTCGAAAACGAGGTCAATCTTTCCGCGATAGCGATATATAACGCCGTCAGCGTCGATAAAGTCACCAAAGAAATCAAATCCATCGATTTCGGCGGCTCTTCGATAAGCGGATTGAAAATGGCTGGCGACTATTATCAGAACTACTTCTCCAAAGAAGAGGAAGGCTATTTGAGGCCAGGCGCCCCATTCGTTGCGGAATTTAATCCTCTTAAAACAAATAAGGTCACTATCACCATCGATTCCCAAGAAGAATGCGCGATAAGCGAAATCGTCATGTTAGGAGGCTACGTCAATGAATAAGAAGAGTTTCCTTTTACTAACGTTGCTCCCACTTTTATGCGCTTGCGGCAACGGGGGCGAATACACTTATGTGAATCCCGAAGAACCGCAGAAAGACCTTAGACCAAGCGTCGAAGAAGGCATGGTGATGGATGGTCTAGATAACGAATCCATCTACTCGACTGCCGACACCAAATCCTTTTTCGCCGGAGAAAACAAAGAAGTCAAAGCCGACGTCAAAGTGGCCTTCGCCGATAAAGGCTTATTAGTCCACGCCAAAGTCACCAAAAATTCGAAGGAATTCTTCGAAAACATCGATCTCGACATCTTTAAGCAAGATAGCTTTGAGCTCTACATCAATCCCAGCAACTTCCAAGACGAATTAAACGCCGGATGCCTTCAGTTCAGGCTTTCTCCCCTCTCTAGGCGCGAAACCTGGATCGGACAGCAAGACGTCTCCACCAAGTACAGTTGGACTAAATACTACAAACCTTTCAATTACGGAACATATGTCGACGGCGATTTGAATACCCAAAAAGGACAGCCCATCAAAAACGCCAACTATGTGGGATATGAATATTACATCCCTTATAGCACCATGGGCCTCGACTATAACCCCAAAGGTTTAGCCATACTCCCCGCCTTAGTCAATGCGACTTCGGTCATCACCGGCGCCTACAAATGGTATTCCTACGATAACGTAACCATAACCGACATCACCAAATTCCCCGTTTTCGGAAGCAAAGTTTTCCGTGACCAAACGGGAAATGTCATCAATACCGATTACACGGACGTCGGATATGATTTGTCCCATCAAAAAGACGCGGATCCTTACGTCGTCCAAGACGGATGGAACGACATGTATGCAAGGCTTAACCTTCCCTCTTCCTCGAATTTCGACGTCAAAGTTAACGTCGAATTGGTCAAGGCGCTAAAAAACGACAAATATCCAAAGGTTGGATTGGCCCTTAGGAACGAAAAAGGAAAAATCGGATTCTTGTTGGACCCAAGACAAGGTAAAAACAACTACCAGGCTTTGGTCGTTGAAAGAGAGGCTGGAGCCGGAAGTTGGGACTGGGATAATGCCCCTATCTTCTATAAAGGCGAACCGGATTATGAACGCCCCATTTCAATGGAAATCATTAGAAAAGGCGACAAGATCTATTACCTCCTCAACAACCAACTCGGATATGTCGGTAACGCCGATGTCCTCGATAATGGCTTATGCGATGCGTATTTGCTCACGATGAACTACTACGCCATCTACAAAGGCTTTGAGATGACGACGAGCGAAGAGAGCATCAATCAAAAGATAGCGGAGATCGAGAAATACGACTTCTCCGACTCAACCCCGGGAATCGAGCTTAAATTCGACGGAACAATCGAACAATGCGGGCCTCACGATCAATGGTTGAAGCTCAGCAATAAAGCCACCAACTACGAATTCTCGGTCGACGTCTTGATGAAAGACGTCTTGCTCAAGGACCAATATCCAAAGATCGGCATCGCCGAGCAGGACGAAAGCACCCTCAACTGTTTCTTCATCGATCCCCACAAAAACCACGACACCTATAACGTGGCTTCTTGCACCGGTTCCACCAATCCAGACGCCAGAAACTGGTCGTGGCTCCCAAGCAAGGCCGCCTATTTCTCCATGAAAGACTGGGTAAACCTCCAAATAGTAAGAAGCGGAGACACTTCCACTTATTACATCGACAACCAAGAAGTCTATTCCATCGAGAATAAATTCGAGGGCGATTCTCAGGTGATGTTGTTCACCATGAATCACACCGCCACATACAAAAACATCAGTTTCAAAGTGAACTGAGAAGGAGGCAATGATGCTTTTCAAAAAGAAAAAAGTCGAAGATATCGCGCCGGAAGAAGCTAAACCCGAAACGTTAGATTCCAGCACTTTGAATTCGATCGAAGAAAAAGAAAAAAGCAAAGAAGACCTAATTGAGAATTACGTCGCTTTGATCAACGTCAATAAGTTCTATGACAAAGGAAGCCACGCCGTCATCGATTTCAACCTCGAGATCGGCGAGCAGGAATTCGTCGTGTTCGTCGGCCCTTCTGGATGCGGTAAGTCCACAACTTTGAGGATGATCGCCGGACTCGAAGACATCTCCTCGGGCGAACTATATATCGATGGCCAATATAGCAACGACATCACCCCTCAAAATAGAGATATCGCCATGGTTTTCCAAAACTATTCCCTCTACCCGAACTTAACCGTTTACGACAACATGGCTTTCAGTTTAAAAGTCAGAGGGATGCCAAAAGACGTCATCCACGCGAGGGTTATGGATGCCGCCAAAAAGCTCCAAATCACTGAATACTTAGACAGAAAGCCAAAGGCTTTGTCAGGAGGTCAGCGTCAGCGTGTCGCCTTGGGAAGAGCCGTTGTGCGCGAAGCCAAAGTCTTCTTGATGGACGAGCCTCTTTCTAACCTCGACGCCAAACTCAGGGTTTCGATGAGAAGCGAAATCGTTCAGCTTCATAGAAGGATAAAGGCCACCACCATCTACGTTACCCACGACCAAATAGAAGCCATGACCATGGCGGATCGCATCGTCGTAATGGATAAAGGCCTCATCCAACAAGTCGGAAGCCCAAAAGAGATCTATCATCACCCGGCCAATAAATTCGTCGCTTCCTTTATCGGAACGCCGGCCATGAACTTCACCACCTGCCGCTACGAAGATGGAACCTTAGTTTTTAACGACAACAAATTGGCGTTAAGCAAAGAACAAATCAAAGCTCATGACGCCTTCTATCAAGAAAGAGAGAAGGCTCTTGTCGATGACATCCAAACCTTGAAAAAAGAAATCAAGGAGCGAGAAGACAAGCTCTCTTCCAATTCAGTCAAAAATAGAAAAGAAGCCAAATCTTTGGCGGCATCTTTAGAGACTAATAAGGCATCCATCGCCAAACTAGAAGACGACCTCGCCGAAACCGCCAACATCATCAAAAACAAGTCCCACGAAGTCATATTCGGCATTAGGCCAGAGGACATCAAAGCCAACTCCGGAGAAGATTCCTTCGATGCGAGCATAGTTTTATGTGAACTTTTAGGCGACGAGTATTACCTCCACTTCTCTTATAGCGGAGGAGATTTCTTGGCCAAAGTTTCCAGCGAATTAATAAATAACGAAAAGATTAAATCGATGAAATTTGCCTTTGAGAGCAAGAAGATTCATTTATTCGACAAAGAAACGGAGAAGGCAATTCTATGACGAAAAACGCAATATATCTTGGCGAATGCGACGATAAGACAAACGCCAGAGACCCGTTCGTGTTTTATAAGGACGGTTTCTTCTATCACCTCTTCTCCAAAAAGGATCAGCTTTGGCTTAAGAAGAGTTCAAAACTCGAAGAATTAAAAGACGCTGAACCAATTTCGGTTTATTCCGGCGACGGTTATAAAGAGATCTGGGCCCCTGAACTCCATGTCATCGATGGAAAATGCTTCATCTATGTCGCAATGGATGATGGCGACAACTTCAACCACAGGATGTATGTTTTGGAGAACGGTTCCAGTGACCCCGTTAAGCCATACAAAAACCACGGAATGATCGTGGAAAACCCCGAAAGATGGGCGATTGATGGTTCCATCCTCTACTACGAAAACGAAATGTATTTCATCTGGGCCGGATGGGAAGGAAACGAGAACGTCAAACAAAACATCTATATCCAAAAGATGAAAGACCCCTATACCTTGGTCGGGGAAAGAGCGATGATCTCCACTCCGACTTACGAATGGGAAAAACGTGGCGCCGTCGAAGGAAAGCTCCCTTTGATCAACGAAGGTCCGTTTGCGATATACGGAAAGAATCCTCTCTACATCGTCTATAGCGCGGCTGGATCTTGGTGCAATGACTACTGCCTTGGTCTTCTCACCTTTAAGGGCGGAGATATCTTAGACCCCAAGAACTGGGTCAAGACCGAAAAGCCGATTCTAAGCAAAACGGAAAAGGCTTTAGGCCCAGGGCACGCTTCATTCTTCGAGGATTCGAGGAACGGCAAACGTTATGTGACCTATCACTTATTTAATAAGGATTGCAGCGAAGGCTGGTTCAAGACCCACGCCATGGTCCAAGAATACAAGATGGTCGACGATTGCCCGGTCTTGGATGAGCCGGTTAATTACTTCAATAACTGAAATATTTTTGCGCCACATCACATTTAAGTTAGAAATCGCTTGTTTTTAACAAAGTAATGTGGATAATATCTAACGTCGATAACGTAGAAAGCAGCGAAGGCGCCCCTTCACTCGCCAGATTCCACAGGGAATTGGCTCCTAACTACTAACAAAGTAATTAGAAGAGATAATAGGCGCCGTAACTGGCGCCTATTTTTATCACAAAGGAGGATGTAAACCATCGCAAACTTCAACTCTCGCCAACGCCCGGAAAAGCGTTTTGACCCCATCAACGAACACGTTCGTTACCCGGAAGTCCTCGTCATTGGACCCGAAGGTGAATCATTAGGAAAGATGTCTTCTAGAGCCGCTAACGAATTAGCCGCTAGAATGAACCTCGATCTCTACTGCGTCGCCCCAAACGCCAACCCGCCCGTCTGCAAAATCCTTAACTACGGCAAATTCCGCTATGAACAGCAGAAAGCCAAAAAGGAATCCAAGAAGAATCAGCACGTCGTCGAAACCAAGCAGATTCAGCTCCACCTCAATATCGGTCAGCATGACTTATTGACAAAAGCTAAAGCCGCCAGGAAGTTCCTCGAAGAAGGAAACCGCGTCGAATTATGTGTCGTCTTCAAAGGAAGAGAGATGACTCACCCGGAAATCGGTGAAGCTCTCCGCGTCAAATTCGTGGAAGAAGTCGCCGACGTCGCCGAGATCGTCAAGACCCCCTTCTGGGAGGGTAAATGGTACAAGTCCATCCTCGGACCGAAAAAGAATAAATAAAAAGGAGAACACTCATGCCGAAAATGAAGACCAAGAGCGCTGCTTCCAAGCGCTTCAGGCTGACCGGATCCGGCCAGATCAAGAGGAAACACGGCTACAAAGGCCACCTCGCCCCGCACAAAACCCACAAGCAGAAGAGGCAGCTCAGGAAGTATGGCCTCGTCGACAGGACCGACTATGGCCGCGTCCGTTACCTCATCAGCAAATAAGTAAAGGAGAACAAGAACCATGAGAGTCAAAGGTGGAACAGTCACCCGCGCCCGCCGCAAGAAAATCTTGAAGCAGGCTGAAGGATACTTCGGATCGAAGCACCTTCTATTCAAAACAGCTAAGGAACAAGTCCTCCACAGCTACCGCTACGCCTACGTCAGCCGCCGCTTGATCAAGAGGGATTTCAGGAAACTCTGGATCCGTCGTATCAACGCCGCCTGCCACATGAACGGCATCAGCTACAGCAAATTCATGGACGGCCTCAAAAAGAGCAACATCACCATCAACAGGAAGATGCTCTCCGAGATCGCCATCACTGATCCGGTCGCCTTCAAAGGCCTCGTCGAGACCGCCAAGAACGCTAAATAAGCTTCTTAAGGAAATTAAGCCGCGAGCAATCGCGGCTTTTTTCTATTAAATAAATATGTGCTTTTGAATTATCCAATCGCACATTTCGTTGAATTAATAGCACATTTCTAATAGTATATAGAAGGAGGACGTTATGTGCACAGTTACCGCTACAGAGTTTAAAAGGTCGTTTGGAAAATATCTAAAATTGGCTGCCACCGAGACTATATCGGTGACCCATAGAGGAAAGATCGTTTTCACCTGTGTTCCAGAGAAAAGAAACTTGGTTGAAAAAATTGAATCTTTTTTTGGAATCATCAAAGAAGAAGTGTCTTTGGATTCAATCGATAGAGAATAAAAATGAAAGTGTTTTTTGACACAAACGTTATCATTGACGCTTTAACTGAAAGGGAAAATTCATCGGTTTCATGCCGTAAGCTTTTAAAAATGGCCGCAAGCGGACAAATCAGCGGCTACCTTTGCTCTAAACAAATCACCGATATTTATTACGTCTTGCGCAGATACATCCCAGCAGAATCAACAAGGCAAGAACTGATAAAAACATTAATTGAAATATTCACCATCCTTCCCTTAGGGGCCAACGATCTTCTTAAATCGCTTTCAGGCACCTTAAACGATTACGAAGATTCTGTTCTAGACTCTATTTGCAAAACATATTGCATGGACTATTTGGTGACGAGTAATATTGGCGATTTTTGTAAATCGTCGAATGTGGTAATAAAACCAAGCGATCTTCTCGAACTTGAAAAGATAGCTTGCTGAGCGAAAAACCGGGCAAATTGTGTTTTTCCAATGCTAGAAAACCATATTCCAATTATTCTCTAACATATTTTAACTTTCTTTGAGCATCTACCTATTTTCTACACCCAAAGGGTGATAGTATGTTTTCGATTTCGGAAAAAATTAGAAATCGACTCGAGGTATACACAATATGGGTGTAAAAATCACTGAAACCGCCTTGCGCGATGGACATCAATCCCTCTTCGCGACAAGGATGACGACAGACGAAGTTCTCTCCGTCTTGCCGGAATTAGACAAAGCAGGTTACCATGCGATCGAAGTCTGGGGAGGCGCCACATTCGACGCTTGCCTCCGCTTCTTGAACGAAGATCCGTGGGAACGTCTAAGAAAAGCGAAAGCCATCTGCAAAAACACAAAGCTCCAAATGCTCTTCCGCGGACAGAACATCTTGGGATATCGTCACTACGCTGACGACGTCGTCGAGAAGTTCGTCGAGAAGTCCATCAAGAACGGCATCGACATCATCCGTGTCTTCGACGCTCTTAACGACATCCGCAACTTAAAAACCGCTGTCGTCGCCACCAAAAAATACGGCGGCGAATGCCAAATCGCCTTAAGCTACACCACTTCACCGGTCCACACCGTTGAATACTACGTTAACTTAGCTAAGGAAGTCGAAGCTCTCGGCGCCGACTCCATCTGTATCAAGGATATGGCTGGCGTCTTGCTCCCGACCACCGCTTACGAACTTGTCAAAGGCATCAAAGCCAATACCAAGCTCCCGGTCGAGCTCCACTCCCACTGCACCGGCGGACTTATCGAGATGACCTATCTTAAGGCCATCGAAGCCGGCGTCGACATCATCGACACCGCTTTGTCCCCCTTATCCGGTGGAACCTCTCAGCCTTGCACCGAATCCTTCAACTACGCCTTACGCGGAACCGAATACGATCCGAAGCTTGATGAGAATCTCCTCAACCAAGCCGCCAATAAACTCGCCAAGGTCAAAGCCAGGGCCCTTGAATCCGGCCTCCTCAATCCGAAAGTCTTAAGCTGCAACCCAGAAATCTTGAAATACCAAGTTCCTGGAGGAATGTTGTCCAACCTCATCAGCCAGCTTAAACAGCAAGGCGCCTCCGATAGGCTCGAAGAAGTCTTGAAAGAAGTCCCGAACGTCAGGAAAGACATGGGCTACCCGCCTCTTGTCACTCCGCTTTCCCAAATGGTCGGAACCCAAGCCGTCCTTAACGTCCTCTCCGGAGAACGCTACAAGATGGTTCCAAAAGAAATCACCGACTATTGCTTAGGAAAATATGGCAAAGCTCCGGCCGAAATCAACGAAGAAATCCGCCGCAAGATCATTGGTGACCAACCAGTCATCACTCATCGTCCGGCCGACGATTTAGCTCCTGAATTCGCCGAATTGAAGAAGAAATACAAAGGCGTCGCTAAATCCGACGAAGACGTCCTCTCCATCGCTTTGTTTGGAGACGTTGCCCTTAAATTCATCAATCAGCGCAACGAAGACGCCATTCCAACGGTCTTAACCGTCGAGGCATAAGAATATGGTTATATATTCTTCTGCATACGATAACCCATCGATCCCAACCGCGCTTCTTATCTCCCTTATCTGCGTCACCGTCGTTATCTTGATCTTGGTGCTCATAATCGCGATCTGCAGCGGAATCTTCTCGGGCATCAGCGGGATCGACGGCAAATTCCACATCAACGCCAAAAAAGAGAACAAGATTCTCGATGAAGACGAAGATGCGGTCGCCGCTCTAATCGCCGCCACCATCGATTTCTCGAAAACAACCGGCAAAAAATCTAGATGCGTCAGCATTCGCCGCATCGACTAGGAGGTAGTCACCATGAAAAAATACAAAATCAAAGTCAACGGCAAGACCTATGAGGTCGAGCTCGAATCCGTCGAAGAAAGCAAAACCGTCGCTTCCGCCCCTGTGGCCGAAGTGAAGAAAGAGGCCGCCGCTCCGGCCCCAGCCGCTTCCGGAGACGAAAAGCAGATCGTTGCCCCGCTTCAGGGCACCGTCGTGGCCGTTAAGGTCAAAGTCGGAGACACCGTCAAAAAAGGACAGGCCGTCGCCGTCATCGAAGCCATGAAACTCGAAAACGATGTCGCCTCCCCGTTTGATGGCGTCGTCACTTCCATCGTCGTCTCCAAAGGAGCTAGCGTCTCGAATAAGGACGTCTTGATGACCGTGAAATGAGTTTTGAACAGCTAGGGGAATTCTTCAAAGGGCTTTGGGAATCCACTGGCATCGCCGGCTTCTTCGCTGATGGCGGTTGGAAAAACCTCATCATGATCGTTGTGGCCTGCGTCTTGCTCTTCCTCGCCATCAAGAAGAAATTTGAACCATATTTGCTCCTTCCGATCGCGTTTGGTATGTTGCTCGTCAACTTGCCCTTCGCCGGAAAAGAGTTATTCATCGAAACAGTCGAACATGTAGAAGGCGGTAAAGACATAACCCATTATTCAGGGTTGCTCGGCTATCTCTACTATGGAGTTAAGCTTGGCATCTATCCGTGTCTTATCTTCCTCTGCATCGGCGCAACAACCGACTTCGGACCACTTATTGCCAATAAGAAGCTTATGCTTCTAGGCGCTGCCGCCCAGATCGGTATCTTCCTAACCTTCATCATTGCCATCTCCATCGGCAAGATTCCTGGAATCAGCGACTTCTTAAGCGCCGCCGGATCTCCAGTCACCATCATCGACGGTAAAGTCGCGGCCAGTATCGGCATCATTGGCGGTGCCGATGGCCCAACCGCCATTCTCGTCACTTCGAAGCTTAAAGAGGAATTACTCCCCTCCATCTCGATCGCCGCTTATAGCTATATGGCCCTTGTTCCGGTCATCTTCCCGCCGATCATCAAGCTTCTCACCACCAAAAAAGAGCGCTCCATCAAAATGGAAGTCACTCGCGAAGTCAGCAAACGCGAAAAGATTCTCTTCCCGATCGTCGTTACTGCCGTCGTCATCCTCCTCGTTCCATCCGCTGCACCGCTTATCGGCTGCTTGATGCTTGGAAACCTCATCAAAGAATCCGGGGTCGTCCCGAAGATCACCGAGACCTTGGCCAACTCCTTGATGTATATCGTCACCATCCTTCTCGGAACCTGCGTCGGTGCAACCGCCACTGCCGAGAAGTTCTTGAACCCTCTCACCCTCATCATCTTCGCTCTCGGCATCTTCGCCTTCTCGCTCTCCGCTGCTAGCGGCGTCTTAGCGGGCAAACTCATGTGTAAGATTACTAAAGGCAAGGTCAACCCGATGATCGGTGCGGCCGGCGTCTCCGCCGTTCCTATGGCGGCCCGTGTCGTCCATAAGATGGGTCAAGAAGAAAATAGCGATAACTACTTGCTTATGCACGCTATGGGACCTAACGTCGCCGGCGTCATCGGTTCTGCTGTCGCCGCAGGCTTATTGCTCCTCATATTCGCTTAATTTAAAATTTAGGTATGGAATTGATTCACTTTGAAAAAATCGACTCCACATCCACGTATCTTAAAGAGCAGTTCTCTTCACTTTCCGATTTCACCTTCGTTTCAACGAATTACCAATCCGCAGGACGCGGAAGGCAAGGAAGGACGTGGGTTGGAGAAAAGAACAAGAATCTGCTCTTTTCTTTTGTTATCAAAGACCCTCTTCTTATCCCCTACTTCAAAGATATATCTTTGTCTTGCGCATACGTTCTAGCGAAGACATTAGAGTCAATGTTTGGAATCTCCTCAAACATCAAATGGCCAAACGATGTCTATATAAACCACAAGAAAACATGCGGAATCCTTCTTGAATCCCATATGGAAAACGGCGAAATAGATGGCTTGATCGTCGGGATTGGGATTAACGTAAATCAGACGTCTTTCCCAAGTGTTTTAATCTATCCAGTCACTTCTATCGCCTTAACAAAAGGGGGCGAAGTTGATATTGAGACGCTTAAACAAGCCCTATACACTAACCTCGTCTCTTATCTCCCTGCGCTTAAAGAAGGGAAGAAAGACCATTTGGAATTCGCCAAAAAGAACAACGAGCTTTTGGGCAAAGAGGTCTACGCCGAAATTAGCGGAGAGAAAAAGAAGGTCAAAGTCATCGGGATAGACGATGATTGCAGCCTGATTCTAGAGATCGATGGGAAACGCACGAATGTCATTTCGGGCGAGATTTCCTTCCATGTGTGATATGAACAACGAAAACATCAGTCAAAAAGCCCCTTTATTCTCGACCAAGGACATCGCCTTGTCGGGTTTATTGATTGCTTTAATCGCCGTTTGCAGTTTCATCACGATCCCAATGGTCGTTCCTTTCACGTTACAGATTTTGGCCATCTTCTTGATCATTTACCTTCAAGGACCCATCAAATCGCTTATTACCATATCCATTTACGTTTTAGCGGGATTAATTGGTTGCCCTGTCTTCGCTGGGTTTAATGGAGGACCCGCTTATCTATTAGGCCCTACGGGAGGGTTCATAATCGGCTTCTTGTTGATGCCGTTAGCCTATCTTCCCTTTTACCTAACCGGCCACAAGAAAATGATTCACTTCATCATCGCGATGGTCATCGGCTTATTGCTGCTATATCTATTTGGAACATTCTGGTTCATCTTGGTATATAAACACGGGGATGCCTCAATATGGAACGTCATGTCGATCACTGTCTTCCCCTTCATTTTGCCAGACGTTATAAAGCTCGTCGTAGCCGCGCTTCTAGGATATAGGATCAAGAAAATATACCGAAACATATAGAAGGCATTGGACAGGGCAAATCCTGTCCTTTTTTTATATTTTCTCTCATTTTTTGCAGTCTTTGTTTTGTCCTTGTTGCCTCAATAGAAGCCAGATGGAGAAATGTCCAGTATTCATCGATTGTTTTTAATTAAAACTTTCTCATATTACCTTTAGGTAAGTGCGTGCCAAACATTAGAAAGTGTGATATGATGGTGTCGATTTTGGTAAAAATCCAAAACCAAATGTATCGAGGCATAAAAACAATGAAAAAAATCGATTTGTCGAAGTACGGGATCACCGGCGTAACCGAGATCTCTTACAACCCTTCCTACGAAGAACTTTTCGAGGAAGAAACCAAAGCCACTCTCACCGGCTATGAAAAGGGACAAGAGAGCGAATTAGGCGCTGTCAACGTCATGACCGGCATCTACACCGGCCGCTCGCCGAAGGATAAATATCTCGTCGTCGACAAGAACTCCGAGAACACCGTCTGGTGGACCACCGAAGCATATAAGAACGACAACCACCCGATGTCCGAAAAGACTTGGGAAGCCGTCAAAGCCATCGCTAAGAAAGAACTTTCTGGAAAGAGGCTCTTCGTCGTCGATGCCTACTGCGGTGCTAACAAAGACACCCGCATGGCCTGCCGCTTCATCGTCGAAGTCGCTTGGCAAGCCCACTTCATCCGCAACATGTTCATCAAACCGACCGCGGAAGAAGAAGCCACTTTCGAACCTGATTTCATCATCTATAACGCTTCTAAAGCCAAAGTCGAGAACTACAAGGAACTCGGATTGAACTCCGAAACCTGCGTCGCCTTCAACATCACCTCCAAAGAACAGGTCATCATCAATACCTGGTACGGCGGCGAAATGAAGAAAGGTATGTTCTCCATGATGAACTACTACCTCCCGCTCAAGGGCATGGCCTCCATGCACTGCTCCGCCAACACCGATATGGAAGGCAAAAACACCGCCATCTTCTTCGGCCTTTCCGGAACCGGCAAAACCACCCTTTCCACCGACCCGAAGCGTCTCCTCATCGGCGATGACGAGCACGGCTGGGACGATAACGGAGTCTTCAACCTCGAAGGCGGCTGCTACGCCAAGGTCATCAACCTCGACAAGGAAAGTGAACCGGACATCTATAACGCCATCAAGCGCGACGCTCTTCTTGAAAACGTCACCCTCGACAAGAACGGCGTGATCGACTTCGCCGATAAGTCCGTCACCGAGAACACCCGTGTCTCCTACCCGATCGAACACATCAAAGGCATCGCCTCCAAAGTCAACGGAGTCTCCGCTGGCCCGGCTGCCAAGAATGTCATCTTCCTCTCTGCTGACGCCTTTGGCGTCCTCCCGCCGGTCTCCATCTTGACCCCGGAGCAGACCCAGTACTACTTCCTCTCTGGCTTCACCGCCAAACTCGCCGGCACTGAACGTGGAATCACTGAGCCGACCCCGACCTTCTCCGCTTGCTTCGGACAGGCCTTCCTCGAACTCCACCCGACCAAATACGCCGAAGAGCTCGTTAAGAAGATGAAAGCTTCCGGCGCCAAAGCCTACCTCGTCAACACCGGCTGGAACGGCACTGGCAAACGTATCTCCATCAAAGATACCCGCGGCATCATCGACGCCATCCTCGATGGTTCCATCCTCAAAGCCGAAACCAAGAAGATCCCATACTTCGACTTCGAAGTTCCGACTTCTCTTCCGGGAGTCGATCCGAAGATCCTCGATCCTCGCGACACCTACGCCAACGCTTCCCAGTGGGAAGAAAAGGCCAAAGACCTCGCTTCCCGTTTCGTTAAGAACTTCGTCAAATACGAATCCAACGAAGCCGGCAAAGCTCTCGTCAAAGCCGGACCGAAAGTCGACTAATCGCCACGAAAACGAATTAAGCACAGTTAGAAATAGCTGTGCTTTTTCTTTTCATGTTCGCAATAGACTAAAAAGGATCGCTCTCCGACTATCTGAATTTTGCAGTGTCACTGTAAGAATTACGAAACTTTATAGTGAGATTAGTTCAACAAAAAATCGCCACAGCAATAAGCGGTGACGATTTATTTTTATTCAACCCTTTTGCCTTTTTTAAAGACGATGGTCTCTATTCCTTCGACGCAGTCTTTGACTTCAGATTCAAAGTCCCACTGCTTCTCATAGAAATAGCATTCCCCTAGATGAGGTTTGGTCTTTGGAGCTTTCGGTTTAAAGATCGTGCAGCAATCTTCGTAGGGGCGAATCGAAATGTCAAATGTGCCGATACGTTTAGCGGTATCGATGATCTCCAGTTTGTCTGAAGCCGCTAAAGGACGGACGACCGGGAAATTGGTTACTTCGTTAATGACCTGCATCGATTGAAGGGTTTGCGAAGCGACTTGTCCGATTGATTCACCGGTCGCGATGGCGAGGCAGCGATAACGTTTCGCCGCCAATGTGCCAATACGCATCATCATTCTTCTCATGATGGTTATCGCATAGCTCTCATCGCAATATTTATAGATGTCTTCCTGGAGTTTGGTGAACGGAACGATATGGAGCTTGATTTCGGGCTGATAGACGCCGAGTTTAGCGATGATGTCCTCCAACTTATAGATGACGGCTTGGCTCGTATATGGAGGCGCGGCGAAATGGAGACACTCGATTTTTACTCCGCGGCGAAGCATAGAATAAGCCGCGACTGGAGAATCGATGCCACCACTTAAGAACATCATGACTTTGCCATTCATCCCAAGAGGATATCCTCCGCAGCCTAAATAAGTCGCGCAGGAGATATAGACGCAGTCATCCCTAACGTCCAAATGAAGCGTGATGTCCGGTTCGTGAAGATCGACGGTCAATTCGGTGTTATCAAGGATATGATCGGCGACTTCGCAGCAAATCTGATACGAATTGAGGGGATAACGTTTATCTCCTCTCTTTGTTTCGATTTTGAAGGTGCTGCCTTTTACGTTTTTGATCAAGCCCAAAGCCTGTTCTTTAAGCTCATTCATATCGCGAGAACCGCGGTATATCGGTGAGATCCTATGGATGCCAGAGATATCCTGGAGTCTTTTGATTATTTTCTCCGGTTCTTCGCCGTTTAAATTCAAAACGATATGATCCCTATCTTTTTTATAGGTGATGTTAGGGTTATCGAGGGCGACTTTGATGTTCCTATAAAGGCAATTGATGAACATCTTCTTGTTTTCGCCTTTGGTGCTTAATTCGCCAAAGTGGATGAGAAGTGAATCAAATTTCATCTGTCATTGACCTCCTTGATAATTTCCTTAAGTGTTTCGACGAATTGGTCGACCTCGTCGATGGTGTTGGTTTCGTTAAACGAGACGCGGAGAGAATTAGCGGCGTCTCCTTCGCTTTTATTCATGGCTTCGAGCACGTATGAGGATTTCTCGTTTTTCGAGGAGCAAGCCGATACGCTGGAAACGTAAATCTCTCTTCTAGATAAAGCCTCAGAAACCACTGAGCCTTTCTTATGCTTAAACGAGAAGTTAAGAATGAATTTGGAGGCGTTTCTAGGCGAGTTAATTGAGATTTCGTCTATTTCCTCGAGTTTGCTCCTAAGAGCCTCGTTTAGCCCTTTTACGACTTCGTAATGGGCTTTTTGGTTCTTTATTGCCTCTTGGAAGGCTTTGGCTAAGCAGTAGTAACCAGGCATATCGTCGGTTCCTGCCCTATAGCCGTATTCTTGTTCTCCCCCTGAAATAAGCGGTAAGAACGAGATCGTTTTCTTATAGATAAGCGCCCCACTTCCCTTGAATCCGCCGAATTTATGGCCAGAGAAAGAGATAAGGTCCACGCCCGAATAATCGATATCTTCTTTACCGATAGCTTGCGTCGCATCGACATGGAAGAAGGCTTTATGGAACTTATGGGCGATAGAGGACAACGAGGCGATATCATTGATAGAACCGGTTTCGTTATTGACTGCCATGCAAGAGACCAAAATAACATCTTTCGTCATGGCTTCTTCTAAAGAAGAAGGCTCGACGCATCCATCGTCATTTACGGGAAGAATTATGACATTGAAGCCATAGATTTCTCCCAATTGGCGAACCGCGTTAAGAACGCTTGGGTGTTCTACCGCAGTCGTAATTACCGTCTTTCCTCTATTTTGGTATTTTTTCGCGATTCCTTTGATGGCAAGGTTATTGGCCTCGCTTGCCCCAGAGCAAAATAAAACATTATGGGTTTGTTCGAGTTTGATTGCAGAAAGAACCATCGACCTAGCCTCATCCAAAAGGCGAGAACTCCTCACGCCGAAATCATGAATGGAGGATGGATTGGCAAAACTCTCTTCGCACAACTTCTCATGAAGAGGGTATAGCAAAGAGAGTGGTTTTGTGGTCGCGGCGTTATCGAAGTAGATCATCTGTCCCCTTCGCGTATCCTTCTAAGGATTTTTAGCGTTTCCTCATAGCTGCGGAGGAAATCGCCGGATAAATATAAACCTTCGGTTTGACGGACGACGGCGTCGACTTCGCCTAAATGCTGCCTGTCGCGATTGGAGAAAACGATGGCGGTTTCCGCTAATAAGCTTTGCTTATAGTCACGATTCACGTTGCTAACGAGTTCTTCTCCGACTGTTTTTAACTTCGCGACCAAAGAATTGATTTCGGCAACCTTGATCGGAAGGGCGTTAAGGATCTTATAAACTTCATCGAGCAAACGATACATCTCATCGCAAGCCGGCTGATAACGATTCGTGACGGCTTCAACGGATATCTCGCGAACCATTCTTTCGGCGTCTTTTAAACGAAGATAATAGTCATTGATGAAAGACAAAGCGGACTCGGTGTCTTCTTTTAAAGACATGAGGTAACGCTCAAAGTCGATGATGGCGTTCATGGCTTGGTCGGCTTCGCTTTGAAGGACGTGCATCTTCTCAACAAGCATCGTATACGGCTGCTTGGTTCCAGAGTGAATGAATGTATCTAAGCTACGCTTCGTGGCGCCGGCCTTATTGATCTGATTCTTGATGAGGTCGAGCTTGCTTTGTTCTTCATCGGTGACGACGAAGATCCTTTTAACGTCAGGAAGAGTGTTGCAGAGCTTGATGTATCTCTTATCGATTTGGTTATCTTCTTCGTAAATGCCACCGCATTCCCTTTCGAAAATGACGCGGGCTTCCTTTTCTTTGTCGAATGAGGTCTGAAAATAATCGAATTTGGCTAAAATCGCAGACAATTCATTTTGAATTCCAGCCATCTTGAATTCCTGAAGCCTAGAAGAAATGTCGGCTGTCTGCTTTTCTATTTGTTCCAAAGCCTCTCCGACGCGGAGGTGCTGAAGGGGGTATCCTTCGCTATGCATTTCTTGGAAACGATTCCTGGTCGAAACGAGCTTATCAGGGATAACTGTTTGGATGGTCACGCAGATATCAGGGAGTTCAGGAAGGATTTTTCCAACCATATGGATGATGGAGCTAGCTTGAGGGAGCATAGCCTTAGCTTCGTCGTAGTGAGCGGATTCAACATGGGTTTCGAAGGCTTCGAACAGCTTCTCCATGTTGCTGAACAAAATATCGAAAGTCTTTATAAGCAAAGTAAGATCGGCCTGTTTGGTGTAATACTCTTGCTTGATGCGGCGAAGTTCCTCTTTAAGGACAAGGGCTTCTTGACGGCACTCCTCCTCTGGCTTTGCGACCTTTGTGAGTTCGGCGGTCAAAAGATTGACGTCGGATTCATATTTAGCGATGACTTCTTTGGCCTTAGGAAGAGCCTCTTTCAATTCCTTGAAATTCCTTTGATCACGGAGATCTTTCAAAGTGTCGATCTGGTTCTGGGCCGGGGCATCACTTTTATCGATGATCTCTTTGAAACGGGAACGAAGCCTTTGGTAGATTTCGACGAAAACGAGATTCGTTCTAGAAATGATTTCTAGCCTTTTGACGAATTGACTATCTTGACCGAATAAAAGAGCGTGCAAATACTCAAATTTTCTGCTTAATTCCCTGACTTGAGTCTTCAGTCTGTTATGAGCGAAAACCGTAAAGTTTAATAGCAATCCAAGGCCAACTAGCACCACTAACACACTAGCGCCTATGATGATTCCGATACCTGCTGTTCCAATTAATAAGTTCATAGATATTTATATCATACAACACGCACAGGCATTCATGCATACCCAATTGCGCACGCATATTGGTACGAGCACGGAACGAATGGGCGATTTGTTTAAGTTAAGCGCTCTCTTCAGTGTATTTTTTATTCTCTTTGGTTTGTTTCTTTATCCTTTTAGTGTATTATTATGCTTGTAGGTTGATTTATTACACCTTTTGAAGGAGATATGCATATGAAATACAACGATAGACAATTTATCGATAGAGGCTATGACGCCAATCAAGACAAACATTGCGATTTAGACGGATGGTTCGTGAATAGGAGGGGGCATCACGCCCCACACGAGCTGAATGTAAATATAGCCAATTCGAAGGGCTTGTTGATTCCCGAGGACATGAAAAGAACTATACACGACAGTTTTTACAATATTTGGCCTCCTAGCATAGACCAAAAAAACGCTGTCAGAATTTACACGAAAAACGACTCAATCAGTTTCAGCAGTGGCCCTTTAAATCATGCATTGAGAAACGGTTTTTTGACACGTGATCAAGTTGTCCAAGAATATAAAATCGAAAAAGCGATTCAAAGATACGTTGTCAAAAAAGACATCACAGTATTTAGAGGGATATCAGGGAAGAGGCATGACCCAAAACTGAGATACTTAATCGAAGCTCAGAAAGGTGATGTGATAATGGACAAAGCGTTTGTTTCCACCACTATTTCCATAGCCCACGCAACTACGTTTGCTAAAAACGTGGAAGATTTCGATTTATCGATAATGATGGAAATCCGACTAAAGAAAGGTGACGTGGCTGCTCCGACTGAGCAGCTAACCGCATATCATCAAAACGAGTACGAAATTTTGCTTAATAATAGGCAAAAGATGAAGGTATTAGAAAAAGACGTAGATAGAATCAAGGGCAAAACTCTCGTATACTTAGTTTTGGAATTAGAAAATGATTTTTGATTTACGCAAAACGTGGGAAACGATCGTAAAATATTATTTTTCGTCTCCAGAAACATACTGGCCACTCAACGATCCGTTCATAACGGAAAAAGAAATGTACCTACTCGAGATAATTCCCTTTGAGCATCATTGGACGCTTCCATGGTCAAACGAATATGAAGAAAAAGATTCAGGCATTTTCGAACCATATAAGACAAACGATTATTTAGCGTCATTTCTCAGGCGACACAGGAGTTTTACGGTGGAAAGTTGGGAAAACGCCCTGGTAGACAGGGTCGGATTGGGGATGAAAACGCTGCCTAAGGATGTGGACTGGAAAACCGTCGAACCATACAAAACGATTTGGATTGAGCGGGCAGTTGATTTTCTGAAAAAGGAAATGGACAAGCGTAACATCTCAAGCGAACTACAAGATCAACTGGTTTCTTTGTTTAAAATTAATTACGCCGCGAAACTAGAACTTGTAGAGCCCAAAAAAGAAGTTAAAAAAGTCAGGTTTGACCTCGATGAATTATACAAAAAAATTCAAAAATACTACCGTTCTTCCCCACAAACATATTGGCCGACCAACGACCTTGACCTGACCTATCAAGAATTTTCTTTAATTCGCACAGTAGAAAAAATACACGACACCTGGAAAAAGGCTCCTAAAACAATAAGCAGGGGGCAGACCATTCCGGAATATTTAGATTTCGAACTGATCGAGAACGACTGGCTATACAATTACTTAGGGTCACTCAAAGACCATCCGCAAAAATATGCGAAAAAACCATGGGATAAAGTCTTGGTAGACAAAGTTGGAAACGGAGTGAAAACCGAACCAAAGGGTGTAAATTGGAAAAAAATTGAACCCTATAGAACATTTTTGGAGATAATAGACGAAATTAGATATTCGCTTGATTGGAATCTATTTTAGGTTCTATTCCACGCGTGTTGCTGAGAAGATTTTGTCAGGGTAAATATCCCAATGAAAAAGAAGGTAAAACCAATGGAAAATGTGAACGAAACGAGCATAGGTGAACGAATTAAGTCAAGACGTTCTGAATTGAGCCTTACCCTTAAGGAGCTTTCAAAGACGAGCGGACTTTCGCCTCAACTTATCTCCGATTATGAAAACGGAAGGAAAGAGCCGGGCATAAAAAATCTAAAGATTCTATGCACCGCTTTAAAAGTCTATCCGAACTATTTTTTGTGTGACGATAAGTGGGACGTTTCAAAAGGGAAAATGAACACTTACGGAAATGCCTTAAGGCTCTATCTAGAAGCGATGGAGATATCAAAAAAAGACGATCTCATCGTAGACCTAGAGAAAAAAGAAGTTTTCATCAAGATAAACGACGAAATACTCAAAAACGCATTTACCATCATTAAGAAGATGGGGATGGATAAGGAAATGCTCAAGGAGACGATGGAAAACTTCACCGTCAGCATGTTGTCTTCTCAAGAAATCGAATAAAAGTCCCGAAAGGGATTTTTCTTTATATACTAGTTCTATCTATCTCGATGGGGCTAAAATAGAAAGCATGGAAGTGAAAGATAAAACAATCTCCATTGCCTCAACATGGACCGTGAATGGAGAAATGATAAATAAGGTATCCTCCATTATGGAGGATGTCGGTATTTTGACCGACTCCGCCGCATTAGCTCAATTAAAGGAGCAAGACTGGAAAAAACCAAAAATCCCAAATATCGTGGATCCCTTCGACGGCGAGGAATACTTGGATATCTGCGCTAAAAAAGATAAAAGCGTCAAAGAGTTATCGCCAAAATGCCGTGCCTTGTTCGGATGGGCGAAAAAACAGTTAAAGACGTCACACCCAATTCTGGTGGCCTCCGTTATGGATTACATGCTAAAAGTTCTTGGACCGTCTCCAAAGCATAACGGAGAAATCGCTAGCGCATATGCCCTTTCGATGCTTTCTGAATTTCGACACATATTCGCTTACTTTCCAATTTTTGAAATAGAACGTGAAAACAAAAGCGCCAAAGAAAAAGCGATTGAGGAATCGGGAAAGAAAAACGACATCGCCCCTTACATCTTATTCACTTTGGAATCCATTGAATCAGCAATTCAAAGGGCAAAAGACTCGATAAGAGAAATCGAAGGCGTTCCGTCTAGATGCGTATATCGCTTGTTGCGAATCATGCGCCCTGGACAAGCTTACGGATCAAAGGACCTTATGGAAAGGCTTGGGCTTAAATCCAGGGTCGCCGTAAAAAGAAATTACTTAGAGCCCGCTATGAAACTAGGGTTAATCAAAATGACCATACCATCGAAAATCAACAGTCCGCTTCAGCGCTACATCAAGGTCAAAAAGGAGGAAAAATGATATTCGGAATCATTGATATCTCCATATCTATCGCAGTTAGTCTATCCATATATTTTGGAGTCGGTTCCGTTAATACGGAATGGTTGAGCTGGACATGGTGCTGGCTCCCCCTTGTTTTCTTCATCGGTTCATATCTTAGCGTCATTGTCATTTGGACTCTGTTTTTGATAATCGCAGGATTGTTCATTGATACCAAAAAGAGACACAAACCAAATAAATTCGGGATTTGGATCCTCAACCAAAGCGCATATCAAATCCTCTTTTTCACCAGAGTAAAAGTGATCGACACCGGATTAGAAAAGCTTCCTAAGGATCGGAAATATTTTGGAATCTTTAACCACTCCTCATCTTGGGATGCCATCGCCATGTATAAATACTTGAAGACGGTTTACATCTCTAAAAAAGGGAACGTTAAAGATTTCATCGTTGGGCCTTGGATCGAATATTCCGGAAGCATTCCGATTGATAGAGATAATCTCTTCGCTTCACTCGGTTCCATCAAAGAAGCAGGTCAATATTTGAAAGGCAACGTTGTTAATGTCTGCGTCTCGCCTGAAGGCACGCGCAGCAAGGAAAGGCAGCTCTTGCCCTTTCACGCCGTTGTGTTTGAGGCAGCTAAAACTGGACAAGCGCCCATTGCCATATTCGCTCTTCAAAACTGTCAGGCGGCCGGAAAACGAATCTTCCTCCACCGCACCAAAGTCTACATTGATTTGATTGAAGTCATCCCCTACGAACAATACAAAGACATGAAGACGGCCGAGTTAAGCGAGATGTGCAGAACCAAATTGCTCACGCATTTGGAGGCTCACAAAGATAGGCTCGTCTATAAAGACGGCATTGAATAAAGCTCAGGAAACTGGGCTTTTTTTGATTTTCACCCATTTTTCATAGTTTTTTGTTGAAACGCATTCCTATACTACGTATACTTGTCCTCGCGTAAAAAGGCAGCATGTCAGCACGCTCCCGTCTGACGTTGGACCGCGAGAAAGAAAGTAAGCCCGTGCTACTGGGTCGAAATCGATTGTCCGACACCCGGGGAGATGGAGATGACACCCTAACTTTGTAACGCAAAGAAAGGAGTACTTATATGTCAAGGTACACAAACAGCATTTGGAAGAAATCCCGTCACTTGGGTTTCTCCGTCCTCGAAACTGGCGAGGAACTCAAAAAGAGGGCTTATGGCCCGGGTCAGCACGGCCAAGATAGGAAGAGGAAATCCTCTGAATACGGCCAGCAGCTTCTCGAAAAGCAGAAACTCAGGACCCTCTACGGAGTCAATGAGCGTCAGTTCCGTCGTCTCTTCCTCCTTGCTAAGAAGGAACCGACCGTCACTGGTTTAGCCTTCTTCCGCATCTTGGAGAGCAGGCTCGACAACCTCGTCTACCGCATGGGATTCGCCAGAACCCGCGCCGCCGCCAGGCAGCTCGTCAACCATGGCCACATCCTCGTCAACGGCAACAAAGTCGACATCGCTTCTTACCTCTGCAAGGTCGGCGACAAGATCTCCCTCAAAGAGACCTCCCCGCTTAAGGTCGTCAAAGAATCCATGGATTCCAAACCGGCTTCGGTCGCCTACGTCCAGGTCGATGCCGAAAAATTCGAAGGTGTCTATCTCCGCGAACCCGAGAGAAACGAACTCCCGCAGGACATCAAAGAGAGCCAGATCATCGAATACTACAACCGTCTCCTCTAATACTGCGGTTCCACATCTATTCGAAACAAAACTCCGTCTTACGGCGGAGTTTTTTCATATATGAAATTGTAAATTGAAGTATAATTTATCCATAAAAAGACTTGTGAGGACATTGCGAAACATGAGCAAAGTTATTAACGGAATTAATATTCCTAATATTCCTTGGGAAGAAGCCCCAGAAGGTTACGAGCTTCCTCTTTGGAGATATTCCAAAAACCCAATTACCAAAAGAAACCCAATCAAAAACGTTGAGCGCGTCTTCAATTCCGCGTTAGTTCCATTTAATGGGGAATTCATCGGTGTCTTTAGATGTGATGGGGTCGACCAGGTCCCGCATCTTAGGGTCGGTCACTCCAAAGATGGATACTCTATTCAGCTTGAAGAAGATGTCGTTCACTTCCTCACGCTTGATGGAAAAAAGATTCCGGACGCCCATTGGGGTTATGATCCGCGCGTAATAAAAATAGAGGACGAATACTACGTCGTTTGGTGCGATGACATCGCCGACTCCCCTACTTTAGGAATCGCTAAAACCAAAGATTTCAAAACGTTCTATAAGTACGACGCTCCATTTATCCCAAACAATAGGAATGGCGTTTTGTTCCCGAGAAAGATCAACGGCAAATACTACATGCTCTCCCGTCCTAGCGACACGGACCACACTCCTTTTGGAGATATATATCTTTCTGAATCTAAGGATATGGAATACTGGGGCAAACATAGATGCATCCAAAAGAGTCACTTCTCTACTTGGAACAACCTCAAATTAGGCGGAGGCCCGGCTCCTATCGAAATCGAAGAAGGCTGGTTGGTCTTAATTCATGGCGTCAATCAAACCTGCAGTGGCTACATCTATAGCGCAGGAGCCATGATTCTTGATAGAGATGATCCATCCAAGATTCTATATAGGTGCCAAAACGTCATTTTAGGGCCTTCTGAGCTTTATGAGACGACTGGCTTTGTTCCTAACGTCGTCTTCCCCACTTCGGTCCTCGTAGACCAAGCTAGCGGCAAGATGGCCATCTACTACGGATGCGCGGACACATGCACTTCCATTGCGTTTACCACAGTTGACCGTTTAGTGAATTACATCAAAGAAAACGACTCAATTAACAAATAAAAGAAGAGGCTGTTAAGAAACGAAAAATCTTAGCAGTCTTTTTATTCAAATAAAAAAGCCCGAACTTATGGGCGGTTATTTCGGGATTTTGACTTTTAAAGAATGATTTTCCATTTTTGTTTGCGTTATTTTGAGAATTCCTATTCGGGCTGATTGCGCTTTTTCCAGTTTTTCAATAAAATATGATTGCGTAAAAGGAGTCCTATCATGTTTAAAAGAAAAATCTACGATAGATTGCTCAAATGGAAAAATGAAACTCAAGGTTCAAAAGCTATATTAGTCGAGGGAGCTCGTAGAATCGGAAAATCCACAGTCGTGGAGCAATTCGCAAAAGAGAATTACAAGAGTTATATCCTTATTGATTTTTCTAAAACCACAAACTCTGTCAAAGAAGCTTTCAATAATCTTCTCGATAACCTGGACTCGCTCTTTATGGTTCTGTCCTTAGAATTTGACACCACGCTTTATCCACGAGAGTCATTGATAATATTTGATGAGGTACAAAAATTCCCTAGAGCCAGGGAAGCCATCAAATATTTGGTAAAAGACGGGAGATATGATTATATCGAAACCGGTTCTTTGATATCTATAAAGGAAAATGTCAAAGATATCCTTATACCTTCTGAAGAACAGAGTATAACGATGTTCCCGATGGACTTTGAAGAATTCGCTTTGGCGTTAGGTGAAGGAATGCTTATTGGTTATATCAGAGACTGCTATGAGAAAAGGGTTCCGTTGTACGATTCGATTCACAAAAAAGCGATGTTCTTATTTAAACAATATATGCTTGTGGGAGGTATGCCTAAGGCGGTTGACGAATTCCTGCTGCACAGCAAGCAATTTGCAGACTGCGAAAGAGAGAAACGCGATATTTTGAAAACGTATCGAGACGATATCCACAAAATAGATAGAGCGTATCGATCAAAAGTCTTATCAATCTTCGATCAGATTCCTTCGTTTTTATCACAACACGAAAAAAGAGTAAGAATCAATTCAATTTCCAGCGATAGCACCGCAGTCGACTATGAAGAAACCTTCTTTTGGCTTTCGGATTCTATGATTTGCAACGAATGCTTTTTATGTACCGACCCAAACCTAGGCTTATCATTAAACGAAAAGAGAAATTTCGTGAAATGCTACATGGGCGATACGGGGTTGCTTTTGACCCATACATTTGATGAGAACGGTGAAGAGCAGACAAATTATCACAAAGAATTGCTATCGGATAAACTGTCGATAAATCAAGGTATGTTCTTTGAAAACATAGTTGCTCAGATGCTTGTTTCTAATGGGCATAAATTGTATTTCTATACTAGATATAACGAAGAAAAGCATAGAAACGACATAGAAATCGATTTCTTGTTAACAACAGGGAATAAGGTTTCTCAAAAACTAATTCCGTTAGAAGTAAAATCATCTAAATCGTACAAAGCAGAATCGATGAAAAGATTTATTGAAAAATATAAAAGCAGAATCGATAAAGCCTATATTATTCATCCCAAGAATTTATCCATCAGAGAAGACGGCATCATTTGCATTCCAGCATACATGACATTCTGCTTATAAAAAAGGCTAGTCACAGTTGTGTGATTAGCCTTTTATAAA
>JAKSUL010000011.1 GCA_024409055.1 Bacilli bacterium | reverse complement strand
TTTTTTTAATCGTTCATATGATCTTTAGACATTTGGAGTGGACGGTTTACTTCAAAACACTATTTTCGACATCGACCAAAGGGCTAAACAACAGCAAAAAGATCGTTTGATTGTCTGATATAGTTGGCAAGAACTATCAAGTTATTCGACACCACGAAGAACCGAATCTCCGCATAATGTCCATCCTTTCTTCATTAAGCGCAGGGGTGTCGAACCACTACCCAGTTAAACGTGATGGCGAGAGTCGCCATTTAAAATTCTGAACAAAATATCATCATCCTCAATTGAAAAATGGTTTTTTATACCTTATTAGTTTAATTTTCCGACTATTTTTAAACTTTGTTAAAGAATTAATTGATAACGCATCGCAAATGTCTTAATTTATAGATACAAAACCAGATTCTCGTTTTTGAAAAGGAGAAATAGAGAATGAAGAAAAATAAGTTATTGGTCGCTTTGGCCGCTTTATCGGCTGTTAACATTGCCGCCGTGGCTATCGTAGCAAATGAGGCACAATTGTCGACTGCCAATTTGGCTACGGAAGCCGTATATACCATGTCATTGTCTGGGTCCAACGCCATTAGCTCGGCTGAAATAGCCGCGGGAAAGGCCGTTAGAAAAACCGCCCTTGGATCTGATATCCATTTTGCAGTGAGCAGCAATGCTCTTGCTGAATCCGGATATCTTGTTCGTTTGCCAGCCGCCGCCGGAAACTACATCGAAAACATTCCAAACGGAACCGGCAACAAAATCAGCGGAATTAAGAAAATCACTATCAACACCAACTGTTCTGATGGCCGTTGGAAGTTGAAATACGGTTTGAATTACGGAGAATTGGACCATGAAGTCGTCTATAGAAAAGGAAGCGCCAGATCCGGTTGGGAAGACATAACCATAGAATTCAACACCGAAATCCCCGCCAACTATTTCCGCATCGAATCCATGGGCAGCGGAACCGCCATATACATCCGCTCAATCAAAGTCGAATATTCGTGCGAAGAGACCAATCCGACAAATGCCAACGCAATTATGGAAACTTTATCGGGCGACTTGCTCGACGGAGTTGAACTTGGCGGCACTGATTCATCAATCTCCTACAACGTGAAAGATACCACGGATTTAGCTTTGCCTAATTCCGGATACGCCATTAAGATGGTCGCCCCGGCGGGATTTAGCGGCTACAAAGGCGCGTATGCCGTTTTGCCGAAGTCCTACAATCTCACAAACAAGAACCTTGTCTTTTTCGTTAAGGTCAAGAACACGTTCCCGGATATGCGAATCCGTTTGATAAACGGATGGGATGCCGTTACCGATACAATCGAAGTTCACTTGGGAGATGCCTGGGCCTCAGTCGGCTCCTTAGATAACGAATGGCGCGCCGTCAACATCACCGCCGCTAAAATCCAAAGCAAAATGTTAGGGGGAAAGAGCCTTGGCTCTATCAGCAACATAGAAATTCTCTTCCCATTCAATGAGAATACATCCGTTGAAAGAACCGCGGTCGTCGATAGGATCATTGCCGGAGAAAATTTCTTTGGGTATTGCAACGCTCACGGCGGCACCAATTCTTACAAATGGACTTCAATACCTCTTACCGCGGATGGAAGTCAAATCCCGGCCGGCAAAGCTGTTGAATTCAAAATCAAAGCCAGCAAAGACAGCAGTTACACCACGGCGTTAGGCGCATATAACGGTAACAACGAGGTTGCCAGCCCGACAAACATCTTGGATAGCAGCGGGTTAAGGAATGTCCCTGACTATTCTGAAAGCGGAACGGTTCGCATGATTATGGGCGAAGACGGATACTGGAATGTTCGCATCGAAGCTAATCACTTCTCCACCGCTCCAACAAAACTCGTCTTCACTAGATGGAATGAGTCAATGGGGATCATCAAAGATTTGGCTGTTGTTGATTAACCTTTGATTGAATTCGTCTTTCATAAAATTAGCCATCAGCCGTGTAGTAGCGGAAGATGGCTTTTTAAATACCGCGTTTATTTTTCGTTTCACCCGAATTAGACGTTTTATGCTTGGATATTTTGGTTTCATCAAAGCAAAACTTGGCGTCTTTCGCTTTAAAAACGGCCTTCTCAGGAGTTTTTCTTTTTTGTTCGACCAAAATCCCATCGCCCTTATTTTCAGCCCGCAAAAGGCTTATATTTGCTTTTACGAATCCTTCTTAACAATCGTCTCAGGAAAAAGCGCCGCTTATGATCAAAGAACGAAAGGTAACTTAAAAAACCAGCCAATTCGGCCGGTTTTATAGTTCGATAACGCGCAGCGGTTTAAATGCTTTTCGTAGAACTGATCTTATCGATCTTAAAGCTTCTGGTTATGTTGTTAATATAGCAAAGGGTGAACGTCTCGTTCTCGTTTCCACGCGCACCTTGGTCTGAATTGAGCTGAAGATTCGCGTACGGAATGGCGACGCCCCACCACCGATCACCCAAATCGGTAACCGCGGCCACATTCGTCGCATCACCGCTTAAATGAACGCTGACGGAATCGTTCGAGAAATCAAGGATGTAATATCTCGTAAGTCTGTTCCAATCGCTTGTTTCCTTTTCAACGTGCCCAGGATTCGAATTTTTGCCATGCAAAGCAAATTGAATCGTTTGGCCCGATTGACGCGACCCCTTAAGGAGCGGTTTAATCTCGAAATAAAAACACTTACCGCTATTGTACCAATCGTTCAGCGGCGTAAGACCACCGCCGTTGATGGTGAAGGCCGCATCGTTGACTACATTGGCATTCTCGTGGCCGGGCTTTGTATCGGCATCCGGATTGACAACGATATTGAAAGCGCTAACGGCTTCGCCTTTGTATCTATGGGCCCCTTTTCCACTAGGAACCACTCTAACCATGGCCTCCCCGACTTCGACGTTGTTCTCGTAAATAGCGAGATAGTCGTCTATCGGTTTTAGCGTTTTTCCGCCCACAGAAACGGTGACTGACGGCCTCACATATTGCCCAAAAAAGTAATCTTGATCCGCAATAGGGGCAATGGAGGCGGACGATAGGTCTATCTGGTCAGTTTCGACGATGTTTTCAAATGCATAGTTGACGTTGCTTATCGCATAACGACTCAAAGGCCCATCACCACTCATATAGAACAAACGGGCGGTTTCTTCTCCGCAAGCCACTTCCCCCGCTACGTCGTTACACATGACGGCGGAAAGATCTAATGTGAATCTGTATTTGGAGCCTTCAATCAATTCCAGTTCTCCATAATTAACAGTTTTGTTCGCTATGTCGAATTCAATCATTTTGCTCAAACGATTCCAAGCACCAATCTTGTCCTTGTCCGAGACGCTATATCTCATAACGTTTGTACCATGAAGCGAACACGATATCGCTCCGGATGCGGCTAAGAACTCAATATCGAACGCAAGTTTGCCACCACTATATTTCCAATATGGCAACGTGTCCGGCGCGATGGTCATTATCTGACGGTGAGTATCATCGCTTTCTTGTGATTCAAAAGCAATGTTGGCCTTTGAGTAATAAAAGTCGGAAGAACCGTCAGAAATCGCCAAAACCGAGCCGCCGATTTCAGCTGGATTACTATATTTATCCCCGTTGGACGATTTCATCGAATAAGCCAAGCGCACTCCTTGGTAAACCGTATAATACGCATTTTCGTGGTCGTGGCCGCAGATGATGTTCTCGGTTCCGTCTAATTCCTGGATCGCCTCGAACAGTTTCCTAGTGCCAGAGGCCAAATCCTCAGGGTCGCGGTTATACGATCCGGTTATATCCCTGTATTCTATCTTCTTCGAGTTCGCAATTGCGTCTCCGTATTCAGGAACGGCTATATGGGTGAAAACCGTTGATTTCACCGGGCTTCCCCCGGTCAATTCTTCAACGTATTCCATTCCTTTCCTATAGAAAGTTTCGTGGCTGTCTTGAAGGCCGGAGAGCCTAGAATCCATGAAAAATAAGGTATAAACCGGAAGGTCGGTGTTCAAATCCAAAACGTTGACTATGTAATTGCTCTTCCCGTTAACCCAAGATGGTCCACGCGTGAAAAGGCAGTTCTCGCATTTATTGAAATAAGCTATCAAATCGTCGCTTGTCGTTGTTTTTGCGGAAGCGTAACCAGCTTGATAATCTTCGTAGTCATGATTGCCAAAAATCGGCGCCCAAGGGATGTTGAGGGAATCGATGTGGTCCAAGACTGTGGCAAAGTTTTTTACCGATGGATACGTTCTGTTATCGTTTAGTAAATCGCCCAAGAAAGTTATCATGTCAGGAGTTTCTTTGGCAACCAATTGGTCAATCACGGAAAGGGAAATCTCCGGATCTTCGCCATCATGCAATTGAATGTCGGTGAGATTCAGCACTTTGAAGTCTTTTCCCGCTTTTTTATAAACTGTCTTGGTGTAAGCGGCCATCTCATTTTCTTTGTCTTTAAAAAAGGCGGTGAAAGTAGCGTCTTCCTCAACTAAGAACGTATAGGAAGCGGACGTCGAAACGGCTTGGCCATCTTTTTCCCAGTGAGAAAACTCCTTTCCTTCTGGAACAATTGCCACAATGGTAATTTCCTGCCCTATTTCAAATATTCCACCCCCCGTTCCGTTATTAACAACAATGGTTGCTTTGGCGATGGAAGGGCTTGATGAGCTTGGGCCAGAAATAAGGCTTTCAGAAGAAGACGGCCTCGCGGAGGAAGATTCGCTTCTTGAAGATTGAGCCGATGAAGAAAGGGAGGAGGAATCGCCCCCACCGCATCCAGATAGAAGCGAGAGAGATAAAATAGAAAGAATAAGAAGTGCCGTTGGTTTTTTAGTGTTCATATGCAAACTCCGTATGTTTTTCTTTAACTAAAATTAAGTCTATCTTCCAATCAAATAAATTAATTGGAGTTTTTTAACTTAGTTTAATAATATTTTTACCTACTCGTTTTTTCAAGGTTGGATACCTCAAGAACTGATTTTACATCCATATGGCTTTAGGAGCACTCTCGCCAGAAAATTTTCGCAAATTGCAGCAATTAAAGCACCATGTTAGACGCTTTAACAACAAAACTCTTTAAAAACAAAAAACAAGCATCTCGAAAAAAGCATCAAATAAACGAGCGCCGTTTTATAAATGCTTTCATTGATATACAGCTTTACAAAGTAAAATTAACTAAAAGATATACTTGCTTATATACCAGTTCGGTCAAAAACATCTATCATTTAAAGTTCCGACTGATATAAAAAACTTTTTTTGAGCGTTATAAAAGGCTCGTTAAAATGCCCTTTAGAACGTTTTTAAAACAAAGAACAAGAATCATCGACCTCCTACGAAACATCTCTTAGAAAGCTTCGTTAACGTTGAGGACATTTTAAAAAACCGCCCTTTTAAAGGCGGCTTATCTTAATGCAGATTGGATCTTTCCTTTTAGGGAATCAAGAGACCTAATGTCGCCCCTAGAGATGACATAGTCGGTGATGCCGATTTTTTCAGCGATCTTTCTAGCTTCGTTAAGTTCCTTTTGGTTCATCTGGTCACATTTAGTTAAGACATAGATGAGAGGGACTCCGCACCTTTGAAGGTAACGGATGAAGGCTTGATCGTCTTTGCCCGGCATATGGCGGAGATCTAGGAGAAGGACCACCGCTTTAAGGCTTGGCTCTTTGACGTAATCTTCCATCATCTTCGCAAAGTTGATGGTCGTTAAAGTCGCGTACTGAGTCGAACCATATCCTGGGCTATCGACAAGATAGAAGGAATCGTCGATGAGGAAATAGTTAAGAAGTTTCGTTTTGCCGGGCTTTTTCGAAGAAAAGGCAAGGCGTTGGCCGCACAAATTGTTGATTATTGTGCTTTTGCCGACGTTACTTCTTCCGCAGAAGAGGATGCTAGGGAGCCCATCTGCGGGTTTTTCTTTAAGAGTAGGCGCGCTCACGATGAAGCGCGCCTTCTTGAAGTCGATCATGCTTTTGGATGGACCAAAGCGATAGCTAAGGCCTCATCAACGCATTTCATGAAGGAGATTTGGAGATTGTCCTTAACTTCCTGTGGAAGTTCGGTTACGTCTTTCTTATTCTCCTCCGGAACGATAATCCTCTTGATGCCGGATCTTAAGGCAGCAAGGGACTTCTCGCGTAAACCTCCGATTGGGAGAGCTTTTCCGCGTAAAGTGACCTCGCCGGTCATGGCTACATTGGCATCGACGGGAGTATGGGTGAGGCAAGAGATAATGGCGGTCGTGATGGCGACGCCGGCGGAAGGGCCATCCTTTGGAACCGCGCCCTCTGGGACGTGGATATGGATGTCGTTTTCCTGGAAGACTTTATCTTCAATGCCGTATTTGGTCGCGTTGGCCCTGACATAGTCAAGAGCGATCGCGGCGCTTTCCTTCATGACCTCGCCAAGCTTACCGGTTAAGACGAGACCGCCTTTGCCTGGGAAATTATTGACTTCGATCGGAAGGATATCGCCTCCGAATTCGGTATAGGCCAAGCCGGTTACGACACCGACTTGATTCTCTTTCTCTTTTTTGCTGCCCTCAAACTTCCAAATACCGAGGTATTCGATGAGTTTTTCGGGGGTAATGACGATCGGTTTAGCGATCTTTTCGTCGTTAAGTATTTCGACAACGGCCTTGCGGCAGCAGGAAGCGACAAGCCTCTCAAGCTGACGGACGCCGGCTTCCATCGTGTAGTGCTCAATGAGCTCTTTAATGGAATTCTCAGGGAAGGAGATATCGCCTTCTTTAAGGCCGTTAGCCTCCATTTGCTTCTTAATTAAGAAGCCTTCGGCGATTTTGATCTTCTCGAGTTCGGTGTAAGAAGGAACTTCGATGAGCTCTAGACGGTCAAGTAGCGGCGCCGGAACGTTCTCAAGGTAGTTCGCGGTGCATATGAACAAGACGTTGCTAAGGTCATAGGGTTCTTCAAGGTAATTGTCGTTAAAGGCAAAGTTCTGCTCAGGATCTAAGACCTCAAGCATAGCCGAGCTAGGATCGCCTTTATAGGAAGCGCCTCCTAACTTATCAATTTCGTCTAATAAGAAGACAGGGTTCACCACTCCGGCCTTGGTCATGCCTTGAATAAGGCGTCCTGGCATGGAGCCGACATAGGTTCTCCTATGTCCTCTGATCTCTGCTTCGTCGCCAATGCCGCCTAAAGAAGCCTTAAAGAACTTCCTTCCGAGGGCGCGGGCGATGGATTTGCCAAGAGAGGTTTTGCCACATCCTGGCGGGCCGTAGAAGCAAAGGATCGGGGCTTTGAGGTTGCCCGTCATCTTTTTGACGGCTAAGTATTCGATGATCCTCTTTTTGACCTTTTCTAAACCGAAATGGTCTTCATCGAGGACTTTCTGAACGTTTTTAAGGTCTTCGTTGTCTTCGGTCATCTGATACCACGGGACGTTAAGGAGAACGTCGATGTAGTTCATGATGAGGGAGGCTTCAAGAGAGGACTCCGGCATCATTTCGAAGCGGGAGAGTTCTTTTTTGACCTTGGCTTTGATGTTCTCGGGGTATGGATTCTCCTCGAGTTTTTTGCGGATGGAGTCTTCGTCATCGGGTCCACCTTTATCTTCGCCGAGCTCCTCCTTGATGGCTTTCATCTTTTCGCGGAGGAAATACTCTTTTTGGGCTTTCTCGCTGTTGGCGCGGACTTTTTCGTTGATGTTATGCTCAACTTCCACCATTTGCTTAGCTTCGTTAAGAAGCTCAAGAACCATCTTGAGTCTCTCAGTGACGTTGCGGCAAGCAAGGATGGCCTGCTTCTTCTCAATCGCGATCGGGAGATAGGCAGCTAAGGTGTCGGCGAGGTCGCCGGCTTCCATGCCTTTTCCTAATTGATTAATCGCGTTGCGGGGAAGATCGCGTCCGACATCCGGAGAAGATTCCAAAGCTTCGATGACCTTTCTGGCGAGAAGGGACTGCTCATCTGGATCGCCCTCTTCCTCGTTCACGACTTCACCTTGGGCACAATAAGTGCCGTCTTCGAAGACAATATCGTGGAGAAGAACCCTCTTAGAACCGACGACGCGGATCCTATAAGCTCCTTCGGTCGCAGTGAAATTCACGATGCGGCAGAGGGTGCCCTCGAGGTAAAGGTCTTCCTCCTTAACGTCTTCGGTCTCAACTTTTTTCTGAGCCGTGACGAAAAGGAGGTTATTGGTGTCCTTTCTGGCGATATCAACCGCCCTCAAAGAGAACTCGCGCCCGACTTCGATCGTCTCGCTTAAAGATGGGAAGACGACGAGGCCTCTTGTGATGAGGAGCGGTAGATTAAGACTATGTTGTTTTTTGGTTTCTTCTGGCATTTATAATCCTTGATTATTCGGCTTTTTTAGCAGCGGCTTTCTTGGCCGGGGCTTTTTTGGCGGCCGGTTTCTTTTCGGCGGCTGGTTTTTCAGCTTTCTCGGCTTTCGGAGCAGCGGCTTTCTTGGCCGGGGCCTTCTTGGCGGCGCCGACTAAGTTGTTGGCGAGAATGAACTGGCTGATCTTTTGCTGGCGGAGATCTTCGGCAAGGCGGTTGTCGCCTTCTTTGCAGAGGATGTCTTTGACGGCCTTGAGTTCCATCTTGTACTGATCGGCGATCTTCTGGCACTCGGCGTTGATTTCCTCTTCGGTGACGGTGAGTTTTTCGACTTCGCCAACTTTTTCGAGGCAGAGGAAGACTTTGATGTTGTGCTCGGCCTGAGCGTTATATTGCTTCATGAGGTCTTCTTCTTTTTGGCCGGTGATCTGGAGGTATTGCTCCATGGTGAGGCCGTTTTGTTCGACCTGCTGTTTCATCCTCTCAGCGAGCTGTTTGGCTTCGTTTTCGATGATGGTCGGGTTGATGGAGATCTTGGAACCAGCGACGATCTGCTCGACGATGGCGTTCCAGTAAGCCTGATTGGCCTGGTTGAGTTTCTGGTTGAGGATGCGGTTCTTTTCGCTTTCTTTGAGGGCTTCGACGGTCTCGACGTCTTTGATGCCCATATCCTTGACGGCCTCATCGGTGAGGTCAGGGACGCATTTCTCTTTGACTTCGTGGACTTTGCACTTGAAGGTGGCTTTCTTTCCAGCGAGGTTCTCGACATAGGCGGTCGGGAAGGTGACTTCGATGTCGCGGGATTCGCCGGCCTTGACGCCGATGAGTTGATCTTCGAATCCAGGGACGAAGGAGTTGGAACCAAGTTCCAAAGCATAGTTTTCGGCTTTGCCGCCCTCGAAGGCGACTCCGTCGACGAATCCTTCGAAGTCGAGGTTGATGGTATCGCCCTTCTTGGCTTCGCGTTCGACTAATTTGAGCTCAGCGGCCTGCTGGAGCTTGACGATGATGGCGTCATTGATTTCTTCTTCGGTGACGGACGGAGCTTCTTTCTCAGCGGTGAGTCCTTTGTAAGCGCCGAGTTCGACCTCAGGAACGAGGATGACGGTGAATTTGATTTCGAGTTCTTTTTCGTTGAGTTTGGTGATGGCGACTTCCGGACGGGTGAACGGACGGATTTTGGTTTCGCCGACAGCGTAGGCGAACATGCTCGGGAGCATGGAGTTGACGGCATCATCGATGGCTTGGTTACCGTTGACGTGGCGACGGGCCAATTCTTTCGGGGCCTCTCCTTTGCGGAAGCCTTTGATGGTGACTTCTTTGCAGAGGTTGTCGACGGCCTTTTGCTGGGCAGCGACCCAAGCGGCTTCGTCGGCGGTGACGACGAGCTCAACTTTGGTCTCGTCAATCTTGTTTAAGGTTTGCTTCATAAGTGTGTTGTATCTCCTAAAACTTTTTAAGCAACGAATAATATACGCTATCTTATGATAGGGGGCAAAGAAAAAGCGTTCCTATTCTCTTATTTGAGAATTATCGGGTCCAAAAATCGAGGCTTTTTCGCTCAAAAAAAGGTCAAAAAAAGAAGCGGAAGTCTTTAGCGAAGACCACCGCTTCCAAATCAATACTTCAAAGGGGTCGATGATTCCAAAACAGACGATATCTCTTCTTCTCTTTTTTTAGCGTCCTCGAGGTTGATTTTTTCCTCGTTTAGCCTTGCCGATGGATCCTCTTCGCTTTGGAGATATTTTAGAGCCAACAAATATAATCCGCCGAAAGTGTTTTTGTCGTTTTTATCTAGATAAACCTTTTCAGGGAACATGTCGATTATGCAGTTATCCATAATCTCTTTCGCGACGTTATAAACGGAAGGATCTTTGCATAAATCGCGGAGGGAACGACATACCGAATTGTATTCTTCCCCAGAGTATGGAGGAATGGTATCGGACGGTACCAATTCGAAGGTTTTTCCATTCTTTTCTAACTTTACTTTTTCGCTACTTCCAAGTGCGATAAGCAGTAACAAAGCAAAGGTTTTCACATATGGATGGCGATTTGATTCCACCACTTTGCCAATATACGGCTTATAAATAGCGCAATCCTTGACTTTTATGTAGTTAAGCATCGCCAAAACCTCGTAATCGTCTTTGCTTTCGATGAGGGCTTTGATGACGTCTTCTGGTTCATACGTCCTCACGAACTCAGAGGCTCTTTCATTGCTCCTGACTACTTCTGGAAGGGCCCTAAGCTGCTCTTCTATCTCTTGGGAAACATAAGGCTGATCTTCAAAAAACTTGATGTCTTTATAGGCGTCATCCCACTGCTTCAAAATGAAACGGAGCTCAAAGTTCGCCTTAAGGCACAGGCCAGGATTGTGTTTATAAAGTGTCGGTCGATTTAATATGAGTTCGGCCAAGGCTTCTTTTCCTTTGTTTTGGGCGGTAAGCGCGGTGATTCGATAAAAAATCTCCTCAGGATCGGAGCTTTGTTTTGTAAGGTCGAGCAATAAGTCGTACTCTTTGCGGTCTAATAACGATTTCAAGGAATCCATGGCGATATATTACCACGAATTCGCTTTCTTTCATTTGCGTTCGCATATTTATGCACTCAGGCGATAAAATAGAAGCACATAAAGAAGAGGTCATGGTCATGAACAAATCCCCTTTGTTATTAGTCACGTCTAGTTTGCTATTCGTTTCCTGCGGAGGAACAAGCTCCTTTTCTGAGCCTTTGAGTAGCCCTGGGTCAAGCGAAGAAAGCGTTACTTCCGATCAATCCGTTCCTTCTAGCCAAATAACGTCCGAAGAAAGCGAAGATTCGGGCCCATTGGAACCATTAACGCTCGAAGGATTGCCGCTAATCAATTCAATAGAAGGCAAAACCTTATACGTGGATTCCTTTGGGGATAGCGAATATCTTTTCGCGGAAACTAGCGCTACTTCCTTCGACCTATCCTTTGGATTAGATGCCAAAACGGTCACAGTCAAAGTTAACGGCGGCACTTCCTATATCGGCTATGCAGGACAAAAATCCGATCTAACCGACGATTCTTTTGAATGGGTCATCGAAAATGTCGATACCACTTACACCGCTTTGACTTGCGTCGATAGCAAAACCGGCAGCAACCGTTTCTTGATGGGACGCCACCAAAGCTATTCCTATGGAGAAGTTTCCGTCGACAAATATTGCTTGAGGGCTTATGCCTATTCGAATATGGGCACCGGCTCTTACGCGGACGCTCCCGCATATTTCATGGATGCGCAAGACCTAGGCGAGACGATCGATTCGATAGCCGGCAAAAGAGCAAGGCAAAGGAAATACGAAGCCCAATGCCTTCACAACCTCACCTACAACAAAGGTGATATCGATTCCGGAGTCATTTCCCTCCTTGAATCCTGGGGCGTTATCAAATAGTTGCCAAATATATTTTTGTCGGTAAAGTAAATCACATGAAAAAGATTATTCTTCTTTTAGCTTCAACTATGTTGCTGGCTTCCTGCGGAGGAGGTTCAATTTCAAGCGCTTCTTCATCGAGCAAAGCATCAGAACCATCTTCCCAAAGCGAAAGCGCGACCGAAGAGACCAGCGTTTCTAGTCTTGAACCAAGCGTTTCCAGCGAAGAAGAAAGCTCCGAAGTAACCTCAGAGCCGACCTCAACCACTTCTAGTGAGCCAAGCAGCTCTTCCGAGATCGAAGAAACCGAAATCGTCCTTCCTTGGATTTGAGCGTTTATTTAAAACATTAGCCAGTCGTAAGATTGGCTTTTTTTGTTTCGTTTTTTGCTTTTTCGTAAAAAATCCGCCAAAAATCGACTTTCGAAAAGAATTAAGTTTATTTATGTTATTGCGCGTATATAATGCGCATAACCGCTCAAAAGGAAGGTTTTTATGAAAGCATCGAAAATCGCTTTATTTGCCGTGACTGGCGCCATGTTGGTGTCCGGGATCGGATTAATTGGAATTAACGCCAAAAACGCAATTAACGCCGAAGCCGGGGATACAACAACGGTTTATCTAAAAACTGGTTGGGACTGGACCACGCAAAATGGTCGTTTTGCCCTCTATTACAATCTTGGTCAAGAGATCATTTGGTTAAACCTTCATCAAACATGCACCGAAGATATTTGGTCGGCAGATATTCCGAGCAATTCCTCGTATTTTATTTTTGCGATGATGAATCCAAACACATCCGAGAACATTAGCGCAAATGCGTTGCTTTACACCAAAAGCATAGATTTTGCCCAAAACTGCAATGGAACGCAAATCAACGGAAGCCAAGGCGCCAGCACAGAGAGTCGCTTCACCATCTTCAATTCACCAGACGGAGAAGAGATGGCCATCACTTGCGCCACTCTTGGTGAAAACGTCAACTACCCCGAACAGGAAGACTATTGGAATTACATTATCGATAATCCGACAGATGCTTCTTCTTGGGAAAAAGACGGCGACCGCTATAGCCCAGTCGGAAAATGGCTTAAAAAGTTCGATACAATGGCCTCTTTGCGTCTAACTTATGCCGATGCACACCCAATGTATTTTTCCATATTTTACGATTGGACCAACTTCGTTTTGCACGCTTGGAATACCTCCACTCACCCGGAAGAAATCGAGCTTCCGATGGTGACCCCTTACGGAAACCCTCAATATGACCACAAGCCAGTAGTCGTTTGCGATATGTCGCATTTGGGATTTGAGCCAAACAAAATCTATTTCTCCGCAACGGATGAAAACGGCGATCCAGTGAGGACAAATGAAATGGGCACCGATGTGTTTGGCACCAGAAACGTCTTCTGGGTAACCGGTGAAACGAAAACTCCAGGCCTTTGGTATTGGGGAGCGGCCAGTACATACGCTTTCGACGGCGATCAATATCGAGTTCATGATGAAGGCATAGCCTTCGGATTCGTTGGACTCGATCCAAAGAAAGATATCCACGGTTATCAGTTGGATAAAATCACTTTCCAAATCAGCGTTTCTTATACAGGGAACGACGGGGTTGACCGCAATAACAAGATTAACTTCATGCAAGACGCCACAGGAAAGGCCAAATCCGCTTCGTGGGCAGTCGTCGACGATAAGCTCCAAGGTGCCGTCGTCATCCCGATGAAAAATACGCCGAGCTGCGATATGTTCACCGACTTTAAGGCCCAAACGAATTTCTACTATGACGGAAATCCGATTGCAACAGTAAGCGACAAAGAGCACAGCGTGACCTCCGCCGCTGAGGTCTATGCGACGGGTAACTACGATAAACTTATCGTTTCCTTGGCTAAAGCCGTTCTCTTGAAAGCTGGTAGATAAATATGGACCAAAAATTCTTAATCCCTGAAATCGAAGTTGTTCACTTCTCTTCTAGCGACATCATCGCTACAAGCAGTGATCTCAATCAAGAAGGTGACGCATATTTCGAAGATCCCTGGACGACAAATTAATCACTTAATTCATCAAAAAAACGGCCATCAAATAATGATGGTCTTTTTTATATTTGGACAGTTATAAAACCAACGTCCAAATAAAGGGCTTACATTCAAAAAGCATATTTAAATGCGCGAAGCGATAAATATAATCGACCTCCTGCGCGAAAAAAGCAGGACTTTATTTTTGGAAAAAGGAAACGTATATGAAAGTTTCAAAAATTGTCATCAGCGCCATCTCGGGAGCCATGCTTCTCTCGGGATTCGGCTTAACAAACACAAACAGCAACAATTCTGTTAAAGAAGGCTCATTGGAAGCCAAGGGCGATTGTATCCTCAACGATGGAACGTTCGCAGTAAAAAGGGCTGCAGACTCAGGCGAGATCGATGACGGCCAGTCTTCCGTCACCGGCAACCTCCCAGACATTCCGACCAAATCTTCGCTCCGTCTAAACTACGCTAGCGCCAAAGCCATCTATTTCTCTAACGGAACCCATATTTGGAAAGACGTCGTTCTTCACGCCTATAACGAATCAAATCCATCCGGCGTTGCGGTTACGATGAAAACCACCAAAGGTAGCGAAGGCAAATTTTACGCCGACATCTCCAATATCGGATTCAGTGCCACCACAATCAACTTCACTGGAATCGGTGACGATTCCTTTGATCAAGGATCCGCAGTTGGCACAGTCGACATTGTTCTTGCTGAAGTCGGTTCGAACAATAACTTCTTTGTAACGGAACTCGATGAAGAATCGAACAAATATTCCGTCAACTACACCGCCGTAACTCCAGACAACGGTGACCAATATCGCGTTAGCAATGAAAGCATCGCCTTTGGCTTCTCCGGGCTAGAAACAAAAGTTCTAAAGGGAAAATACGATATCGCACAAGTGAGGATCAGAGTATCAGTGTCGTACACAAACGGCTCAGGCGAACACACCAACTATCGTGATTTCTGCCAAGACCCCACAGGAAAAGAAAAAGCTTCGGCTTGGGCTGCATCAGGCGACGGAAACGCCCAGACGATTCAAGGGGCGGTAGTTATACCTCTCAGTGCGCTTGCAAATGCTGACGCCAAAACATCGTTCACTGCTCAAATATCATTATTCGCAAAGAACGGCAAAGAAGGAGATGTCAGCAGCTCCACACAGAGCGTCTATACGGCTGCGACCGCCTACGCCGATCCCGCCAAAGGATTCGACAAACTATATAGCGACATCGGCAAAGCCGTTTTGAATAAGATAGGAGAATGACAATGAAAAACGAGAAATTCATAACCCCTGAAATCGAAGTGGTCGACTTCACTCCTAGCGACGTCATCGCCACCAGCGGCAATCTCGATCAACCAGGCGACTTCTTGCTCGAAGAAGATTGGTAATTAATTGCCAAAACTAAAATAAAAACCCTCGTCGCCGAGGGTTTTTCTTATGTCGATTATTTGTTTTTGACTACGCCTTTTTTGATGATTACATTGGCGTAAACGGCTTTTTCGCTAGTAGCAATGACGGCAAAGGCTTTTTCTTTGACGTGATCGTAGAAAGCCATTCTTTCAATAAAGCCGATCTTAGCGTTCTTGTCGGCCTTGTTGATGATCTTCTCGTACTTGGCCCATATCGTCGGCGTAGGGTCTCCTTTAACGGTTTCCATGAGCATTACGTTGGGTTCGCTGTATGTATCAAGCGGCAATAGCGTAAGAATTGCCTTCAGCATCTCTTCTCCGCCGATCCCGTCCGCGCGAATGACGCGATTGCAATTGGTATTGCACGGAAAGTTTCCGTCGGCGATGACTATTTCATCGCCATGCCCCATCTCGGCTAAAGCTTTGAGCAAATCAGGGGAAATGCATTCTGGAATGTTTTTAAGCATGAGGTCCACTCCTTTTGAGTAAATTTACTTTACACCTGTTAAATGGATAAAGCAAAATATCGCTTATTTACTATTACGCTTATTTCTTGTTGTAGAATAAGCGTTTTAGAAAAAGAAAAGAGCCCTCAGTCGAGAACTCTTATTCTTAAATCAACAATTAGTCGATATAAGCGGTGAATTCGCGGACGTTAAGAACGGTTTCGCCGTCGACCTGAAGGGCGCACGGATGATCGAATTCAACGTGGATCTTTTTGGCTTTGCGGGCGATGAACTTCTTGGAGCCGACGTGCTTTCCTTCGAAGATCTTCGGGAAAACCATGAGAGTTCCGATGCGGGTTCCGCCATAGAAGCAGGTGCTGGTGAGGTAATGCTCATCTCTCTTCTGATCCGGAGCGATGTTCATGCCACCGCCGTAATAACGGCCATACATTGCCGAAGCGATGCAGACTTTCTTATAGGTTTCGGCTGGATTATCGTCTAAGACGATAGTGGCGGTCGGCCTCTTAAACTTGAAGAGGAGAAGATTGATGGAGATGGAGGTGTAGTTGATCTTCTTTTTGCCAGCGGCTTTTTGCTCATCGGCAACACGGCAAGCTTCGCCGTCGATACCGAATCCGATACCGTTGATGAAGTAGTAAGTTTTGCCGTTGATATCGGCCTTCGGGAGTCCTTTGAGGTGGCCATTGAGTTTGACGAGACCGTCTACGACTTCGTCCCTGACGTCGTTCATGAAGTCATTGCCGGTGCCGGCCTGATAAAGATAGACGCCAGCTTCCGGAACATAGCCGTCAAGAGCGTTGCAAAGATGATTGAGGGTGCCGTCTCCACCGCAAAGAATGACGTTGTCTTCGGCTTTAAGGCCAGAGATAAATTCTTTATGGTCGATGGAAAGAACGTTGACCATCTCTAAGCCCGGGAATTGAGCGGAGAGCTTTTCAGCGGCTGCTTTAGCGGCATTTTCTCCTGTGCCGTTATTGGCGAGAGGATTCATCAATAAATAATTCATATTATTTGTCCTTAATTGGTTTGTTTTATTGTAGCACCGCTTTGTCCAAATGAGAAACATGTAACATTTGATAGAAAAGCCTTAAGGCTTCTATCGTCGATAATGTTACATATTCATAAAACCTGTACACTTTTTCCTGCGATAAAAACTCGACGATTTTCTTCGCCGAGTTAATCCAAAAGCACTAACGGAGATTCTATCACGCCGTTAGATTTACTTTCTTTGAGGCGTATTTCATTATGAAACGGAGCGAAGGAGCCAAGATGAGGTTTACGGCCACTTCGACACCGAAGTTGATCAACAAGCTTATCGAAACGATCGCACCCCAGAAATTATTGAAGAATAAGGCGACACCAACTAGAAATAAGCCAGTGTTAATAAAAGGCACAATTAAGGTGCACACATAACAAGAAAGGGTCCAATTCTTTTTGCTTAGCCACTTAAAGACAAAGCCAGATGCCAAACCGGCCAATCCCGTCTTCAACAAGCAAAGAAACACGGTGGCGACCGGGTTTTGGGCCAAGAAAGCCCCTGTGGACGGAGAGAGCAAGACAACGCCTCCGTTTACCATGCCGATCAATAAGCCAGCCCAAGGGCCATAAATCATGGCGGCGAGGGCGATTGGGATCAACGAAAGGTTGATGCTTATTGTCCCAATCTGAATGTAGTTGGAGACGATCGTGAGCACGATCGTCAAGGCCAGGAGAATCCCGGTCCCTGCGATTTTGCGGGTACTCATATGTTTTCTTGCTTCCTTTCTAATAATCTGAAGCGATAGATAAGATACTCCCAACGTCCTATAAATCAATACACATTTAACAAAATATGTAATCTTAGAATGACTTTAAATATATACGGGTGTGTATATCAGTTATTCGACTTAATTACAAAGTAATTGTGTTATTAGTTATGCATGTATTGTTTTAGGTTTTCTTCCACTGCTTTTTGGACTTTTAACGCCATGTTGTAACATTCTTTTTTATTGCCCAAGAAGAAAGACCCTAAAGCAGCAAGATCTTCGACCGCAATATCTTTTCCTTTTCCGTCTACGGTCGTCGATTGCTCTCCGTATACGGTCGGTGAATACGTCAAATCATAGGCCGGAGCCAATGACCATTTCTTATTGATATGATCAAAAAGGAAGGAAAAATTCTTCCCGTGATCATCTTGGTTTTTCGAGAAAACATTGAAGCACATAAGAAGATACAACTGCTTCATTTCCTCCTTATCGCCCTTTGTCATTATTGAAACGAGTTTAAATAGATCTTTGTAGTCCAATGTGGGGAGTGAAAAATCTCTTTCCAAAAGGGAAGATGCCGAAATCGCGAAAACCTTATCTTTACCGCGTCTATCAAAGCGTTTTATCGCAAAAAATGAGCGTCCCATCGAAGTGTGGATCAACTCTATTTCCGGTATTTTAATTCCGATTTTCTCAGCCGTCTTCATGAAAACGTATTCGCATTCCCCTATATCGGAAACATCGTTTCTATGAGGGAACTTGACAATCCAATCTTCGCCTTTGCGTTTGATATAGGCCTTAGGCCTAGAGCCACCCGAACTACCGCCTAGCGAATACAAAGAATCAATGTCGTCGGCTTCTTGCCCTACCAACAATTTTTGAAATTCATCATTCAAATAGTCCAAATCGTCAATTTGCCCTCCCTCGTTTAAGCTCGCGCTTGGGCGATAAGAAAGGGCTCCAAAAGACGAATCGCCTACTAAACCAAGCTTTTCCAAGGGTCCAAGAGCGGTTTGATCGATTCCTCTTGAAGATAGATATCTATCTAGAAGAAGACGTCCCCAAGCGTCAGGAAGAGAGTCTGCAAACACGCCGAACAATCCACCAAAACACTTACTTTGGGAAATAAAGACGCCAGGCTGAAGAGGAAGGTAAAACGGGTTCAATGAGAATCCTTCTTCAATCCATTTCTCATCATATTCAAAGGCGATTCGGTATTTATCTTGATAAGCTAAAACCCCAACCTTCTTTTCTTCGAAAAAAACGTCGAGCTTAGCGATTCTTTTTAGCATACTTTATGACCTCATCGATGTTTCTAAACGAGAGCGAGGAGAATAAGGATTTCATTTCCTCGACCGTTCCAAGAGACAAAGAAATCTTCACTAACGAAACGAAAGAGATCGTTCCTCTTTGCTCAAACAAGCGTATTGTCGGAAGAGGAATACCCGTCATCTCGCTTAATTGCCGTTGAGTTATGCCTTTTGACTTTCTAAGCTTTTTTTCGTTAGCTGCTATAGATAAAGCTATCTCGTTTGGAGTTTCAAATAACCATGCGTTTTCCATAATATTATTTTATTGTTTTTTGGCGCTTTTGCCATAAATAAATATTATTTTAGTATTTTCGTTAACAATGAAATATATAAAAAGAGGCGTTATGCACGCCCCTTTTTGATCATTAGTGATTAAGCGATCTTATCGATCATGAAGAAGTAATTTGTGTTGCCGTTATAGCGGAAGGCCCAGTATTCGTCTTGCGACCAATACCAGTGGCTTTCGGCGTATCTAGCCCAACCAGAAATCACGCTTGTGCCGATGTTAGATCCGGTGATTCCATCGACAAAGTTGCCTTTGAACAACTTTCCGCTCCAGAACTGAGATCCCCTATCACCGTAGGTGTATTGTTTGCCGATCTCAAAGAAATCAGCGTGCTCATTGCCGTTATCGACGCAGGTGAACCTCTCGGTATTAGAGCTTCCTAAGCTCACCTCTTCGTAATCGTTAGTCAAAATGCGGCAAGCCTCTGGCCCGATCACGCGCCAGTTCTTCATCATCTCATAGGTGAAGGAGGCCTGCCAATCGACGGCTTGGTTGGCGGCAAGATAAGAGATGTAATCCTTTTCCATCGCAGACTCATCGAAAGCCTTCATCAAGTTGTACCTTGTGGCGATCCTGGTGTTTTCGATGGAACTAATCGGGTTACGTTCAGAGAAAGAAGTCGGAGTGAAGACAAGACCTTCTCCACCAGGCTCCATAGAAACGTATTCGAGCGCAGAATCGACGTGAAGTTTACATTCATTTCCCTTAATTGTGTAATAAGGGTTATAAGCAAATGAATAGAACCTTCCTTTAAGTTTGGAAGAAGTCGTGAAGGAATACATATCCTCGATTTCTTTGGCTTGATCGTGGAGTTTTTTGATTTCCTCTCTGGCTTTAGTGAAGTTCTCTTGGAGTTCTTCGCCAGTGAGCTCAGCATACATCAAGGCCTCGGCCGCCCTTGCGACATTCATGTCGAGGCGATACATGAGGTTAGCGCATATCGAAGTGATCGGCTTTTTGACCTCGTATCCGAAGTTATACATGTAGCGTAAGCGCTGCATATAGGTCGAAAGCATGGAAATGGCTCCGTTATCGCCGGTCATGCGCTGGCAATAATTGATCATGACGTCGCGAATTTCCTGGGCTTTTGCCTTATTTTCGCTGTAATAGCCTTTGGTAAAGATCTGATTGATCATGCCTTCGACGAACAAAGAGCATCTATCAACGTCTAATCCTTCCGGTAAAGTGGAGGCTTTCACCGCTTCTTCGATGTCGGCGTTGAATTCATCCATGAAGCCTTTCTCGACGATGTTATTGTGCTCTTCGAGGAAAGCTTTTGCCTTCGGGAAGTCATTGATATCGATAGAAAGATTGATATCGGCCTCTTTGAGGTTTCCAAGCGGGATAGACGAATATTTGCCGTCTTCACCTTTTTTAACGCCTAATTTGACCGTTTGTGCGCTTTTTACGAACTCTTTGAACTTTGTGGAGAGAACGTCGCTATATCCGCGGTTATAAGTATCGATCACCGAGACCGAGTTATTGGCGAAGTCGGTGATGGCGAGCCCTAATGCCGTCAATGTGGCTTGGTCAACCGCCGCTTCAGTCCTCACTATTTCGTCGGCAAGTTGCTGAGTGTTGCGATCAATCTTATCGGAGAGCTCGTTTATCTTGGCATCCGTTTCCTTAAGCATGTTGAGGACGTCTTGGATAGAAGCGCTCGAACTAAACGAATTCGTCAAAGTTCCCAATATGCCCATAGCGCCCGTCCAAATGGAGACGTAGTTATCGGTAAGGGCTCCGGCCACGATCGTGCCGATATTTGAAATTAGGCTATAAGCAAAATCCCATCCAGAGGAGGTATCGCAATTGGTGTTGACGTAATCCTCTTCGAATTGTTCTTGAGGATCGTCGATAACGATCGGGCGATGGTTTTTCTCTTGTTCAACCATCATGAAAGATGAGTTGTAGACTGCGTTTTTGTTGATGAGGACGCCATATTTGACGCCACTTTCTTTCTTAGGGGCAAACGAAACTGTGAAAGAAGATAAATCGTCTTTGGAAGAGACATCGCTTAAAGTCACTTTCGAAGAAGATAGGACCTCATAGTCGGCGTAGCTCTTTTTCTCTTCCGCCATCCTCTTTTCAGAGGCCGCGATATCGTAGACGATAACGTCGTTTTTCTCCAATGCGCGTCCTAAAAGCGGAATTCCGCTAACGACGCTCATCTTGTAGTTTCCGTTTTCTTCGGTATAAAGCGCACCTTCGGCTTTAACGAAAGTCGCCATATCTTCACGAGTATAGCTCCAACGGTCTTCTTCCGCCTTTGAGCAAGAAGCGAGGGTGATGATTATTGATGGTAATGATAGAGCAAGAAGCAATTTGTTTTTTTGCATTTTGGTTCCTCCTGTCAAATATTATAACACTTGCAAACAAAACAAATCTGTACAGTTTCTGTAAAGAAAAGTTCAATACGAAAACAATTCGACCGGAATGGCATAAGCCAATCCGTATGCTATATTGCCGTCTGGGCTTTTGGCCCTAAAGGAAACAATTCCAAGGAGAGCGCCTTCTGAATCAAGCAAAGCTCCACCGCTATTCCCGCCGTTAACCGTAATATCGCATTGAATGACGTTTCTAGAGACTATTCCGGTTTCAAACCTCACTTCCGGAACGCTTATTATTCCTTCTGAAATACCAATTCCGTGGTTTAATCCATTACCAATCGCATAAACAGTATCGCCGAAGGAAGGTTTTCTTTCGCTTATTTTGATTGGTTTAGATCCGATATCGGATGTATCGCATTCGATTAACGCAACGTCCATGTCAACGTCGCATTTCGTGATTTTTACCTCATGAAAATTTTCCTCGAAAGCCGATCTGATTAACACATGCTCAAACATCAGCTTTTCACCGCCGCTTGAATGGCAGACTAAATGCGCGTTTGTGGCATATACCCCTTTGCCATCCATCATCGTGGCGGTTCCATATTCTTTGACTTCCGGGTTATCGTAAGACACCACTTCAACCATCGAAGCTATGCTTTCTTTAAAGATTTGCGATGCGCTTTTAGGGAGGGATTTAGCCGTTTTAATAGAAAAAACGATCGCAAAAACGCTTAGTGAAAAAGAAAAGAGACTAAAATTAGGTACCCTTTTCGGCCTTTTGATTTCGATAAACCATTAGTTTTCATCGGTCTTTCTCGCTTATTCGCCTATCTCGATTCCGTATTCTTCACCGGACCACGGCGTGTACGTTCCGTCCCCTTTGTAATGTTCAACGAAAATGTAATCGGTGCCCGTTCCGTCGGCTCGGAAATCATCGCGACGAGACCAATGCATACGCATCCTATAGATCGTTCCGGAATCAGTCTCAAATGTATAGTGGGCATAATACCTCACCCTTTCTTTGTAACGCGGGGAACGTTCCACGTGTTTCCCGACGGAGGCACCGTTCCCTGGGACGTCAGAAAAGCGAACGAATCCACCGTCCAAAAACTCCATTAACTCATCCGTTTTATCCTCGTACGAAGGGCAAGACTCCTTCATATACGGCGAGAACGAATTCAGGACATAGCTCTTGTCGCCCTCATTTACCTTATTGATGAATTCAATGATGCGGTCCTCTGAAGAATTAAATTCATTAGTGATAGTATAAAAGGACTGATTCGTGTTGAAAAAGCCGCAAGAGTTAAGCGCCATGCACGCAATTCCTAGCGATATAGTCTTCGCAATTCTTCCGCTCATGCGTTTATCTCCCCACGCACCTCATCGGACCCAATTTCCACGCCAAATGCGGTTGCGTCCCACGGAATCATTTTCTCTTCACCGTCGAAACGTCCCATGTAGACGTGCTCAATTCCGGTTTCGGACTCGTTCAGATCGTTGCGGTAAACCAATCTCATGCGGATGCGATAGGATTGCTCAAGATCAGTCCTAAAGACATAATCAGCAAAAATAGTTATTTTTCTTTTCCCGTTTGGAGGGTCTTCGGAGATCGCCAATTTGTTCTTCGGATAATTGGGATAGTATTCGAGAAATGCGCCAACGCAAAATTCGCTGAGATTCTTAATGTCCTCTTTTAGCAAGGGGCATTTCTCTTTGGCGAGGGGCGTAAACGAATCAAAAACACAATCGAAATCCTTGGCGTTCATCTCGTTGATCATCTCGGCGATGACCCTCTCGCAGGCCGCGGTTTTCGTCTCATTGACCGAAAGTGATTTTTCAAAGAATGCGCAAGAAGATAACGGAACAAGCAAGAAGGTGCCGACGGCAAAGGCCAAGGCTTTCTTGCCAGACGTTAAAAAATTACACGCCTTCATAAACCGTCTCCTCAGCCGCATCACTTGAAACGGGCGGTTCCCCCTGTTCGCCGACGAAAAGGCCGTATTCGCAATCGGGCCACACTTTCGGACTTTCTTCGGAATAAAGGCGAACGAAGGCATAGTCTATTCCTTCACCTTCTCGGCAGAGGGAATTGTAGGAAGTCCATTCAGCCCATATTTGATAAGTGTAATCTAAATCCGTTTTAAAAACGGCGTACATATGGTGTGTCTCGCTTCTTTTTAAATTTTCATGACGCCCCGACGAGCCCTGCAGTACTATGCCATCCCATAGCCCTAAAAAAGAGCCTTTCACATAGTCGATAACATCGTCCACTTTCTCTTCGAAACGAGGGCATCTCTCCTTACCGAAGAGTGAAAACATCGAAATAGTGGCTTTTTTATCCCCGTCACATATTGTTTTAACGAAGTTTATCATTTCCTCTTTTGCGTTGAATGTGTCTCCCCAATGGCCAGAACTTAAAGCACTCGAAATCACAGAGCAAGACGACAAAAGCAAACAGAAAGAAGCGGCGGAAGCTGTTAGCGTTAATCTGTTTTGCTTTTTCACCCTCTCATCTTATCATCAGCTTTCACGCTCGAAAAGAAAGAAGGAGGCCCGCTTCGTGAAAGGGAGTAACGTAACTATTTATCGAAGTTTTTCGCTTTTGACAAATCTCGCAAACGAAAAGGCCGCATCAACAAAAGCAAATAATCTTTTCTACCTACAAATAATAGAGACCTAAGGAGAATACGCTATTTATTAATCCACTTAATCTCGTTTGGATCCATGCTCATTTTTGATGGGTTGCCATTTATGTCGAACATCGTTGTGTCGACTTTTTCATTCGAGTTATTAATAAGCGCGTATTTACCTTCGCCGTAATAATAGCAATCAACGTTCACATTAGTGGACAAAGCTTTTTTATAGAGCTCTTCTTTATGAGAAGCCCAAAGAAGAACTTTGTAAACGAGCCTAAAGGCGTCGTAAGAGTCAAGAAGGCTATTGATATAGACGCCTCTACCTTTGCCGTATTCGTTCGCGGATAAATAAACGTTTCCGCCGGTAAGCAAGCAAGTCGTCGGGTTGAAGTTACTTTCGCTGGCGGCGATAACATCGGCCCCAAGCGGATAAACGCCTAAGCCCTGTTTGCCAAAGGCGACTTTGCTCATATCGACGTCTTCAACGATCCAATGCTTCTCGTTTTTTGAGGGGAAGAACTTTGTTCTTGAGTAAGTGAATCCGATTTCCTTTTGGACGCCCAAAACATCGCTCAATTGGAAATATTTACCATTATATTCATAACCGGTTGGATCGCCGATTCCGACGAAGCCTCCGCCGTTAGCAACAAATTCTCTCACCTTGGTAAGCAAAAGTTCGTTCTTCCAATAATAGTCGCCTTGGAAGGCACTGCCGGCAAGGCCGCTATTAACCAATACGTCGTATTTGGAATTGAGGTCTTTTTCGTTCATGACCTCGTCAAATGAAATAAAGGAGACTTCCACCGGCTGAGCGGCAACGGCGTTAAAGAAAGTCGCATATCCTTCGGTTTCGGGCTTTGTATCATCGGTGAAGGTGCCATTATTCATCCAACTATACATTCTTCCCCAATAGGAGATGAAAGCCACTTTAACGAGGGATTTTGCCCCACCCTTTCCGACGTTTTCCTTGATGGTTCTAAATTCATCGCAAACCGTAGCGATATACTCGCAGAAATTCGGGTATGTAGACGCTAACTTCAAATATCCGCCGAAGCCGATTCTATCGATGCACTTCTTTAGAAGTGTCCTTCTTTCGCTGTTCCAGTTCTTACTGAGGTATTCAATGCCCTTTTCGTCGCTCGGGCATTCGTTGGGGAAGAAATAAGGATTGAGTCTTCCTTCCGTATATTTGATGCCCATCATGTCGGTGAGAAGGCGGATATAAGGTCCGCTATGAGGGGCGCCCACCACCGCATCTAGTCCAATCGATTCAAAATATGGGCAATATGGCTCAACGCCGATTCTATGGTCGCCATCAAACATCATGGCCTTTTTGCCGTATTTATGAACGATATCGACAAATTTCTTGGCCCAGCCGCAGCAAAGTTGTTGGACATAATCCATGTAGGTGCGGAGGGTTTTGCTCGGGATTTGATACCTGGAACCATAGGTTCCTCCGGTCACCAAATCTTCTAAGCTCATCTTGAAACCATATGTTTTTTCAAGATAGTCAAACATCTCAGGGGAAGCCGTCGCGGCATATGTGTGCCAATCCCAGAAAGTCTGGGTGAAGCCTGTTTTATAAATGATGAAGAAGTTATAGAAGAAAGTCGTGAATCTGACGACGGTGACCTCGGGATGAGATTTGCACCACTCCTCCATCCTCATGAGCATATGCTCCATGGCTTCTGGATAAATCGGGTCTAAATCTAGATCGATCGGAACGTCTTTCCAGTGGTTGGAATGATAGTTATAAATCTGAACGGGATCCCAAGTGTTTTTGGCGAAGAAATTGACGGTATATTCGTGATATTTCACGCAGTTATTGATGCGGACGATATCGTTTCCGATATATTCCCAATCTTTATGGATTTCCCCTGTCGTCCTATCGATGACTTGCCAATATTTTTCTTTTCTATCTTCGTTAACCGAAATTGCCTCTTTGAAGACGTTTTCTAAGAGGTTAATCTCTAAGCTAGTTCCAAAAGCGGTTTTCCTATCGGTGACCAAAGCATAACTTTGAAGAAGCTCAGGATGTTTCTTGGCATATTCATGGTCTTCTCTGACGATGAAATAAGCTTTATAAACTTCGGTTCCAAACTCGGAGACATTTTCCGGGAGAGTAACTCCGTCGCAGTCCCTTACGGCGTCTGCGCCCCACTTTTCTATAAAACGTTTTGTACCCTCGACAAAAGTCGAATCGGTTGGAATAGTGACGAATCCTTTTTTCATAATGTCTCCTAGCTTCGTTCTTTGAACGATGAAATTATAATAAACCTTTGAAGCGACTCGCTATTAATAAAATTAAAGACTGTGTTTTTCTCTTCCTCTTGGCCGGTTTTTGTCTCTTCTTTTTGGATTGAATTTAGCGAGCAAAGCCTTTCGCGCCTTTCATTTAAACGTTCGTGTATTCTTTTTCCTTGTTTTTATTTAGAAAAACACTAATTTTTAAGGCATTGACAAAGGGGAAGATTATGAAAACTTATCGACTATTAAGCATCCCGATGACCGCCGCTTCGATTTTGTGCTTAGGAAGCTGCTCAAATCAAAAAGACGGGGAAATGATAGAAGTCGCGCCCTACTTATACGAAGCCACTTACAAAGAAGAATTCGATTGGGAAGGATCAAAAGATTTCATAATCAAAGAATTCGGATGCTCAGGAGTCCAAAACGGAGACATCCGCGGAAGAAATTACGATTGGTTTTATTCAGACGCTCCTATATGCATCGTTAGAAGCGAAAAGACCAAAGACAGGAAACACACCAGCATCGGCGTTTCCGACATCAGCCAAACATACGGGGAAGACGGCAAGATGCACGAAAACATCATTCCTTTCGCAATCGTTGACGGAATAAACGACGCCGGGATGATCACTCAGGTAAATGTTCTTCCAGCAACTGGAGAAGATTCCTACCATACCGAAACTAAGGACGATGATTTCCCAGGAAGCCACGTCAACCGCTACATTTTGGATTATTGCTCCAACATCGAAGACGTTATTAACGCCTTCAAGGACAAAGATTTATACGTCGACATCAATGACTTCTATGGTCTCCACTGGATGGTTTCAGGGCCCACCAGCCCAATCGACAAAACCATTAAAACAATCGTCATCGAATGGGGCGAAAATGGTTTTGTCCTCATCGATGAATTTATCGATGATAAGCCCATTATGACCAATTTCAGCGTCGCCGATTTCGACGGAACCCCTGAGTCCACTGGCGTTGGAGCGGGATGGGAAAGAAATCAGATATTATCCGATTCGTTCGACCAAGGAATAGACGTCTTAGGGATGCTCGACTTAATGAAGAAAACCAATTACACAAATCTTTATGATTTGTATAAGGATGGTTTTTGGTATTCAGAATATAACGGCGAAGACCTAAACGACTACTACGAAAAAGATGCGCTGATCGCGCTTATCGGACAAGAGACGTACGACTACTACATGGATAACTATGGGGGCGTCTTCTATAACTCTTCCTTCTGGGATGGGGAATCCAACTTAAAAGGCGATATTGCCAGAGGCGGATTGGCCGCGCCGCTTATCGCGGAAGATGCCGAATATTACCAAAGGCAAGATAAAGAAGACATGAGCATTTGGATCACGGTTCACACCTCTGTTTACGACTCAAAGAACCAAACATTGGATCTAAGACTGCGCGAAGGAATAGACACCCGCCACTACTCACTCTAGTTCGCACAAAAAAGCACAATTTATTTAACAGAGCCGCAATTAATTTGCCGTGTATTTGTCTCACCGCATTGTTGTTCGGTGGTTTGTGGGCAGGACGCAGTTTTTTACTGCCGCCAGTAAGCTAAGCAACGCCAGAAGTTTCGTCGCTCTAGATCGCGCTAGAGCAAAAGGCCCGCGTGAACACCTAATCAAAAGATTAGTTTTTGTTACAATCTCCCGATAAATGCGAAATTATAGAGCTGCTTTAATTTGGACTTCCTTCAAAGCATTAGTCGGGACAAAATTCGGCGCACCCGATTCAGGGTCAAATCCACCGTCATATTGAATTTCCGTCACGCTTTCATCGACCAAAGCCCACATATATAACTGAAGCTCCTCGGAAAGTTCCTTCTCCAAATACTTCGGCAGGTCATTACAGTTTGTAAAAACAGCATGCCCAAAACCATATATAGCAACATCACTTCCGTACGCCTCAACATTGCAATTATCAAAATCGAGGATAGGTTCATATTCTCTGCTTGTTGGCTGAGCTCCGCGAATCGAAGTGAGAATTCCAATTCCATCATCGCTAATTGCTTTTACGTTGCAATTTGTGAGTTCGAGATAATGGGCGTGAACCGCTTGTCCGACCATTGAATGTGCGTAAATATCGCAATTGTTCGCAATTATCTCTGAATCGACGGTTATTAACGCATGCCCATTAATATCGCTTGTCGCAATGGCTTTGATTTCAGTATTTGTCAATTCCATCGCGTCATAAGTTGAAACGCCAAAGTTAGGGGCGGTCGCATAAATCTTCGTTGTGTAATTATCGTTTTCAACGTGTCCATATGTATATAGCCAATCAGTGAGGACACCGGTCGCAAGGCTGCTGGTTTCGAAAAAACTATCGATCAGTACCAATTGGGCGGCTTTCACACCAACCACGAATCCATTAGACGAAACATGCGAATTCATCATCGTAAGGTCATTTGCGTAAACGCCAACACTATCGCCGAAAGGAACGCCGCTAACAAATTGCAAATCGCAGCCATCGATGTCCAATTCCCTTGATGCAAGTGCAAATTCGCCTAAATCTTTGGATTCAAAGCAAACATCTTTGATTGAAGTCCTACCCCTGCCGTTAACAACGATTCCTTCATCGAGCTCATAGAAATGAGCGACTCCAGGCCCGATTATATTTAGTGTTCCATCCGAAAACGGACAAATAAAGGCACAATCATGGTCATTTTTCTCACTCCCAAAAATATTAATAAGACCATTGAATCTAATGTTGAGCGTTCCACCACCGGTCCATCCGATGAGAGAAGAAAAAGTGGCCTCCTCTGTTTCAAAAGGAACCGTATAATCCGTGAAACCGACTTTTTCCAAGGCTATGCTGCTGTTGGTAAGAGTTAAGGTATTCGTCTTGTGATCGTAAACTATTTTGCCGTCATCGCTATCGCCTTGAGCGGATAAATCGAACTCGGAATAATCGCCGGATTTGCTTATTTTGTTTTCGCCGATGAACAGATACCCCTGCTCGTCAGCCTCGACTATTATGTCAATGGCTTTAGTCGCCTTGACCATTATTTCGCCCGACAAGCGGTCCTCATCGATCAAGTAAGCATAATCGACGTTTTTCACGAATACTTGATTGCCAGAGGTAACCTTTATATCGGTCGGCAAAAGATATCCTTCATCGGCAGTCAAAACAAATCTAGCCATTTCGTTTGTTTCGAGGTCAACAGACAGGGAATTCGCGAAATCGACCAGGCAATTCTCACAAGTAACGTTGAGACGGTTTGTCTTCAATGGCTCAAGATTGCTACCGCAGCTAGCAAGCATAGCCGCAAGCACAACGAAGAACGGAATTTTTTTCATAAATCAGCCCCTCTTTTTTACTTCGCCTCGTAAATGAGCACGAGGTTATTGATGAACTCGTAATTACTAGATCCCAAGTCCTCATATAACGTTTCGTAAACAAAGTTATACCCAAAGGAGTTCGTGTATGATTCCTCGTTATAAACGAAGGGGGCGGTCGAAACATAGGTAACGTTTTCGAACGCAAGATAATTCCCGGTGTATCCTTCATGAGGCGTAACGGGTTCCTCGGCAACGCCGGTTCTCAAACAAATGGTTGCACCGCCATTTGTGCTGATGACGATTTGGTTTTCGCTCGATGATTCAAATTCAAACGACGTACCAAAAATTCCGGTATTGTCGTATGGGAGCAATTCGACGTCATCCGAAACATCGAAAAGATAATTATACAAATTGATGTAAACGTCCGTATCCTCGAATCTCACCGGAGCGTTTTCTTCAGGAACAACCGTATAACACTCGATTCCTCCGGCGGTCAAACCAGCAACATCGAGATAAACCGAAGATTCAGCGGCCCTAAATCCATGTGAATTGATAGCGCGGGCCTCGGCGATGTAGGTTCCGTCAATGGTGACGCGTAAATCGGAATTGCGCATCTCCAAATCATTTGACGTAATTCCGTTTACAGCCGTGGCAGAAAACGCGGCTTCAGGGATATCGAAAGCGTCGTTATATTGCAAAGTCGAGATTTCGACGTTGGACTCATCAAACGTGACGGTTCCGTAATCAGCTTCGATTGCGGATGTAATGACAAATATTTCGTTTTCAACTTCCCTTTCAAAATTAAGGAGTGTGTTAATTTTTACCTCGGCGCCCGATACCACGATGTCACCACTCGCGTTAAGACCCGATGTATAACCCATTTGGCCGCAAAACGCAGTGCCTAAATCAGCGTAGAATTTCGAGCCTTGCTCTAAGAAAATATCTCCATACGAATCTATCACTCTTCCCGTCAACGACGCTCTTAACGACCTGTTTTCAGCCAAAGTATAGTCTTCGCATCTGAAGCCGTTTTGATATCTATCCGGTTGACCATAAAGACTCACGTCGATATCTTGGACAAGGTTGAAGTGATGGCTGACGATTCCGTAGGAGCCGCCATAGAAAGTGACAGAACCCGATCCGGTCAATGTGAGCGACGGCATATCCGCATCCTCGGCCAAGCCGAGCGCCTGTATTTGAATGATAGCCCCACCATCAACACGCTCATCGTCCCAATAATGATTTTCGAAATTGTTAAGTCCTTTGAACTCGAATGTTATATCGTCGCAATTCTCTCCGTAATTCAAATACCTAAAACCTATTCCTTCAAAATTTGAATCGAAGAATTGGTTTGTCATCGCGACATTATCAAAAACGAAATGGTTCCAGGATTCATTGACTGTGATTGTGCCGCTCCCATATGGAGTGTTGGCCAAATCAAAAGTCTTCCCTGGCTCAATGAGATAATCGCCTAACACGATATGCGGGACATCCTTTTCCGACTTGACGATTACCTGCGCCCAATCAGATTCGATTTTATTGCCATCGACGCCGGTTATCTCGCATCTAAATCCGTAGTGGGCATCCGGATAATACTCTAGATACGTCGGCAAATTATACGTATCCGTCTTAGCTTTAGTGCCTTTTAGCGGGGCCGAATCGGTGAGTTGGCCCTCCTCATAGAGACCTACATACCATTGATACGATCTAACCAAATCCGGGTTATTAACCTTGACGCTCATCGAAATCGAATCACCAAAATCGATAGTAACGGATTGTGGTTGTTTCTCTATCGCGAGTTTAGTCGGCTTCGCCGGATCGTCGCCACAGGCGACCAGTAAAAGCATTGAAGAAGACAGTAACAAGATTGCTTTTCTTTTAAGCATATGTGCCCTCCTTTTTAATATAGGTACAATTTGATTATAGATATATATATATATATATAAGCAAACGATATATGCCGATTCAGGAAAAGGCGTTTCGAAAAAGAACACAATTTAAATTCTAGCAAATTAAACGGTTGGAATTTTTAAAAGGATAAGAAGCGTTTTTTTGACAATTCATGCGTTTTAAAAAACACAGTGTTCAAAATTTAAAACTTCCACCGTTCATTCAGACAATTGCTTGCGAAACGCTTTAAAGTTTTTACTTATCCAAGAATGTTACATGCGCGTGATTGAAAAAATGTGATCTCAAAGATTGTCTCCGTCGAAAGCCCCAAGCCTAAATCGGCACGCCGATTCAGCCAATCCTTTATTCGCGAAACATCGACGGCGACGAAGAAAACCCGTTTTGGGATTTCGCCGTTTTGCATATAAAGTTCATTCACTCTTCATCCGCTAGGAGCGCACAAAATTAATTAGTCCAATGAAAAAGGGCGCATTTTTACTGCACCCTTCTTATGGATTCCATTTAACAGTTCTATAAGGCCTTCCTGTCAACTGCGCAATAAATTTCGAAGAGACTCTTTGCTAAGTGGCCCACTTTTTGATTATCAAAACTACGCAATTTTGACAGTAATGGCGGGGCGCACGGGGCCGTTCTTGTAACCGACAAAGTAGTCGCTTAATCCGACGGCGTAATCGACGCACCACACGCCGAGCGGAACGCGGCTGAAAGGAGAGCGGGTCCAATACCACGCGTTGCACTTCGCGTTTCTCGCTTTGGCCCAGTCGGTGGGAGCACTAAATCTAGTGACCCAGTCTCTCATCCTGGGTGAAAAACCGTAACCCGGTTCTAGGTAATCTTTATAGCTAAGAAGGAATGCCTTGTCGTTGATAGTTTCGCATGTATAAGGATTGCTTGAAGTGTCTGTGGTCGACGGCGAGTTGTCCACCGCGGTCGTAAGGACGTTTGAGCTTCCCAAAGCAAACGCGGATTCATAGAAATCTTCATTGAGCCACGCGCGGATGTCGCTGTACTCATAGTTGTCCGGGTAGATGGTTTTCCCATCAATCGTTCTATTATTGTCGTCGCGATAAAAGTTATGGGCATCCAAAAGGGCCAACGACAGGACGAAGTATTCGCCGTTCTCGTTTCTTCTTAAGACCTTCCACTCTATTGCCTCACATCTGAACCAATATTCCGAGCCGCGCACTATCTCCGTCCCATTGTCGAATTTAGTGCCTAAGTCACACGGCGCCGCAATGGTTTTGGCGTAATAGTAGCCTTCGTACAGATACCAACCATTGGATTCCGGAGTGGTAAGTTTGCTGAGGGCCGCAACAATCGAGGCGTCATTGACATTCTTCTGCGGGTATAGACCATATCTCACCGTCAGTCGGTCCACCGATAGAAATGGTTTTGTGGCGAGTCTATATTCTTCGCTCTCTTCCCATATGGCGACGAAAGTCATACGCGGTTCCATCTCGGGATTCGCCAATTGGCTGCCCTTTTCGTCGAAGACCTTGACATCGTTATACGACCACCCCTTGAAGTCACAGCCATCCTTGACGCAGTCGAAGAAGAAATCTTCGACAGCCAACGTTTCCACGGTCACGAAGTAATGTTCGGCGGTTCCATGAGAAGCCGAGGTTCCTCCCTTTAGATCAAAACTTACCGTGCAAATCGAGGCAGCCCCTCCGGAAAAACTGGGATCGCTATTGCTTATGGAGACCGACGATGCGCCCTGACAGCCAGGCAAAGCTAAAGCAAATACGGTTACGCCGCTTAACATCCAAAACGCTTTCTTCATATTTCCGGCTCCTTTCTATAAGTCCGCAATCGACCGCACTCGAACGGGGATCGCCTTCATTATAGAGATGTTTTTTCAACGTAAAATAAAAGATAAGGGAACCCGGACAGAAATTTCAGAAACGTAAGGCCGCCCTCATCAATAGACTGGGTAGCGATAATGCCGATTGCATCTAGTCTTTTAATCTCACGACAGCAATTATGTTTGCCCAATTGAGCTGAGATACTTTTTTTCCGTTTTTGTTTGAAAACGCTCTAGGAAATTGATTGTTTACACAGGAAAAGCAATGAAAAAGGGCACATTTTTGCACGCGCCCTTATACACATTTATTTAAAGACTTTGTATTGTTAGTCGGATAACGCGTAATTCGCCGTAATCACAGTTCCGTTAGTCAAATTGTATGCGATGCCTTCAAGCAACGCCGCTTTATTGTAGGTCTTATCGTCAACGGTCACGCTTTGCAAAACGGTAGGACCGATTGGATTATCATAAATTTCGAAGTCCGATTCATCGAAATGCATTACTTTGGTTCCACTAAAATCAATTAAATTAGATTCATATGAATACGAAACCCTGTCATCAAAAAGGATTTCATTGCCAAATTTGTAATTATATGAACTTATGTCAGTTATGCTTCTATTTGTTGCGATGCAAACATTTTCTTTGTAGTCATAAGTGCAATATAGTTCCAACCTGCCCATCTTCATATCGGTGCCGGCGAATACTTTTGTGCACTCAGGGTCAAGATAAACTTCCTCGATCTTTGTACCTTCTACACGGTACTCCAAGTTATATTGGTTAGGAATAATATCAGCAACTTCATCTAGCCATTTAAAATCAATAGTTTCGTCCCCGCTAAGATTTCTGCGAGTTCCACTGCTTGAATAAGTCAACCCATTGCATGTTTGAAAAAGCTCGATTTCTAGAGACCGCATCGGATATTCATCAACAACAACATAGCCTTCGACGTCTTCGCTTAACGCCCAGTCTTTGATGTCGTAATCAAAAGTTTCAACGTTGAAGAGAGCGAAATTGTAGCCATACTCCTCTACTTCCTGTCCGTCTTTATAGTTGCGATTATCTAACGAAATGTTGCGCTCAATGCTTGTGAAACGAGATTCATCGTCAATTTCAAAAACATAATCGATTGTTAAGTCAATAGACGTTTTGTCGAATTCATCCATTCCTTCAAAAGTTGTAGAGGAAACACCGCTGAATTTAACGCTCGTTATACCGTTGACCTTTTCATAAGCAAAGCTTGAAGAAAAATCGTTAAGTTTTCTGGGGCTTTCGGTTACTTCGCTAAAAATCAAAGTGAAATATTCCTTGAAATATTCAAGGCCATCTTGGCTGGTAGCTTGCTTTAAAAAGGCATATTGCCCGCTGTTGGATAAATCAACGACTCCATTCAATAGACACAAAGGCTCAAAATCTTCTACATCAACCAAAACATCATCGTAATCAGTGTAACGAATCGGATCATCGTAAAGATTCATCAAATGATTAATGCATTTTTCGGTTGATTTGTATTTCAATTTTTGATCATCAACAGATGTACTTACATACATTCCGTATGAATCGCCGGACGCTTCTTTTTTGTTGAAATACCGATAAAGAAGGTCGTTGTTCTTCTCCATTTGGTATAGGCATTCGTTTGAATCGGAGTCATAAATGATTTTTTCTTTGTATGAATCCAAATCTTGCCCAAGCTCGGTCATTTGGAATGAATTAGTGCGGCAAAAATCGCCTTTATATTTTCCAAGATAATCATAAGCTTTAGAAATCATTTCATAAGCATGCTGATCATCGTCTATCTCCGTCGAAGAAGAGCTGTTTGTGTTGTTTACGCACCCCACCAGCACAGACGATGACGCCAAAAGCAAAAATATACGTTTGTTATTCATTTTTAACCTCGTCTAATATTCGTAAACCGTATAGTTATCTAAAGCAAAAGTAGATGTGACCTTATCGTAAAACGAATATTCCTCTTTTTCTATTCTGCTCTCAGAATCGTAAAAGGAAACAGTTTGGGTCCTCGTTTCTTCGACGCCGCCTTCAACAAGAGTGAACACTTTAGTGGTCTTGCCTGTTTCATATGTATAGGATGTATATCCAGCCAATTTGCCGCTTTGGTCATATTCGTCGTTTCTAACAACCAAACCATCGTTGTTATATGTGTAGGTTTCGTAGCTGGAAAGTTCCAAAATCGAATCGCTGTTCCAATCTGTATAAAGTGCGTCTTTGATCAGTTTGTTGGATTCGTTGTAAGTGAGCTCTTCGCGAATTTTGGCGGCATAAACGTCTTTTTCGCTGTCGAATATATATGAAGTCGATAGAATCCTGTTGCTGTTTTCATCGTAATCATTGACTTGTTTGAATTGAGGAACAAACTTGCCGTTATTCGCTTTATAAACGGAGTTTTCAATCACGTTCCCTTCGGGTGAATACAAAAAGGCGGCATAGTAGTTATCGTTCCATTTTTCCGTCTCCGCATCATAAAACGCGACCACCTCATAAAGCAAATAGTCACCCGAATAAGAGAAAGTGGTTCTGCCTTTAATGACGCTGCCGTCTTCATAAAATGAGCTTTCGATCAGTTGGGAAAGCTTGCCGTTTGCATCGTAGATATACTCATCTAAATTGCTAATCTCACCGTTTGCTAAATACGTTGTGATTTTTGATGGTTCTTTTTTGATTACCGGCTCAGGGTTTTTGCTATTGCATCCCGCCAATATAAAAGAACACCCTAATAGATAGATAATTTTGCTAATTTTCATTGAAAACCCTCCATTCTTCATTTTAAGTATAATCC
>JAKSUL010000010.1 GCA_024409055.1 Bacilli bacterium | reverse complement strand
AATCTATACACCTATCAATACGCTCACCCAGGCAAAAAGCTTTCCTTCATGGGCAACGAACTTGCTTCCTTCGATGAATGGAACGAATGCAAGTCGCTTCCTTGGGAGCTGCTTAAATATCCGAAGCATGATTCGGTTAAGCGTTTGATAAGAGATCTTAACCTTATATACGCCGCTCATCCCGCCATGCATTTTGAGGAGCATAATCCCGCTTCTTATCAGTGGCTTATGGTCGATAATAACGAGGATTCCATCTTCGCTTTCCAAAGGAAAGGCAAAGGCGAAACCCTTATCTTCGTCTTCAATATGACGCCGAACTACTACGAATATTACACGATCGGGGCCATGGAAGAAGGGGAATACGAAGAAATCTTCAATAGCGATAAAGACGTCTATGGAGGATTCAACCAATATAACGGCATCAACCCGAAAGCCATTAAGGAAATGGGCCCTGAAGGGAGACCGTGCAAAATGGTCATAAAACTCGGCAGCTTTGCCGCCTGCATATTTAAAAAGAAATAACTTAGGAGTCGAATATGTTTACAGAGAAACAAAAATTCAAACAGGAATTCATCAAGCGTTTAAGCGAGAAATACGGCGTCACCGTCGAAACAAGCCACATTTCCGAACGCTTCGATATCCTTGGTGAGATGGTCCGCGATTACGGCGGAAATGAGTGGAGGAACTGCCGTCAGGCGACAACCACCCTCAAAACGAAGAAACAGCTCATCTATTTCTCGATGGAATTCTTGATGGGCCGTCTCCTCACCAACAATATGCAAAACCTCGGCATTTTCGAGGTCGCTAGAGACGGCTTATCCGATTTAGGCATCGATATCGGTGAACTCGAAGACATGGAAGCCGATGCCGGATTAGGCAATGGTGGTCTTGGCCGTCTTGCCGCCTGTTTCCTCGATTCCATCGCCTCTTTAGGCTACCCAGGACACGGAAACACCATCCGTTATGAATATGGCTTCTTCCGCCAGAAATTCGTCGATGGGCAGCAGGTTGAACTCCCGGATCAATGGCTAAGCAACGGATTCGTCTTCGAAGTCAGGAAGCCAAAGCACGCCGTCGAAGTCGAGTTTTACGGTAATGCCGAGACGTTCTTAAAACCAAATGGCGAATATGGCTTGCGCACCGTTAACGCCACCCATGTTCGCGCCGTCCCATACGATGTCTCGATCCCTGGTTACCATAATGGAGTGGCCAACACACTCCGCCTCTGGAGCGCAGAGCCAAGCGAGCAAAACCTCCCGACCGACCAGAACTTCGAATCTTATCTTCAGACATTGAGGGAGCTTTGCCATGGCTTATATCCGGACGATTCGACCGAACATGGCCGCATGCTCCGCCTCCGCCAGCAATATTTCCTCGTCTCCGCCGGACTTCAAAGCTGCTTCCGCAGCCATTATAGGGTCCACGGAACGTTGGATAACCTTCCCGAATACTTTGTATTCCAACTCAATGATACCCACCCGATCTTAGCCATCCCCGAGGCTATGCGCCTTATGATGGATGTCTATAACTATGGCTGGGACGAAGCCTGGAGGATCGTCAACAAGATCTTCGCTTACACCAACCACACAGTCATGCCGGAGGCCCTTGAGAAGTGGCCGGTCCAATACGTGAGCCACCTCACCCCACGCGTCTACATGATCATCGAGGAAATCAACCGCCGCTTTAACCTCTATCTCAATCAAATCGGCGTTTCCGATAGCGATAGATACGAGATGCAAATTATCAAAGATGGGCAAATTCATATGACCAATATGGCCATTTATGCTGGATATTCCGTCAATGGCGTCGCCAAAATCCATAGCGACATCCTCAAAGCCTATACCTTCAAGGCTTTCTATAAGCTTTGCCCCGAGAAGTTTAACAACAAAACCAACGGAGTCACCCATCGCAGATGGCTTGTTTACGCCAATCCGTGTCTTTCCGCTCTTATCACCTCGAAAGTGGGGGAAGGCTGGAAGACCGATTATTCTAAGATTGAAGAATTCGCTAAATTCGCCGATGACGAAGCCACTCAAAACGAGATGCTCCGCGTCAAAGAAGAGAACAAAGAAGACTTCGCCGCTTGGGTTAAAAAATCCTATAACATCGATATCGATCCCGAATCCGTCTATGACGTTCAGGTCAAGAGGCTCCACGCTTATAAGAGACAGCTTTTAAACCTCTTCCACATCATCCATAACTACTACGAAATCAAGAAGAACCCCGCCGATCCGAAGTGGGTTCCGCACACCTATATCTTCGGCGCCAAAGCCGCCCCTAGCTACACATACGCCAAAAAGATCATCGAACTTGCCTTGGCTATTGCCAAAGTCGTTAATAACGACCCAATCGTCAGCCATTTCATCAAGATAGTCTTCGTCGAGAACTACGGAGTCACCATCGCCGAGAAGATCATCCCAGCCGCCGACTTGAGCGAGCAGATTTCGACCGCAGGAAAAGAAGCCTCAGGAACCTCGAACATGAAGCTTATGATGAACGGGGCCCTTACCATCGGAACCTTAGACGGCGCCAACATCGAAATCGCCGATTACGCCGGACGTGAAAACGAGATAATCTTTGGTCTCACTGCCGATGAGGTTCAAACCCATAACGAAAGGGGCGACTACAACCCATGGGACGTCTATAATTCCGACCCCCGTATCAAAAACGTCATGGATAGCCTCTTCGTCGGCCCATGGTGCGAGAACAACGTTGACCGCTTCCGCATGATTTTCGATGAGATCATGAATAGAAACGACCAGTTCTATGTTTTGGCCGATTTCGACTCATACTGCAAAGCCTGCGAAGAAGCCGATATCTTCTATAAAGATAAGAAGAGGTGGGCGAAGGCTATGATCCTTAATGTTGCGAAGTCTGGATTCTTCACTTCCGATCGCACGATTGAGGAATACAATAAAGACATCTGGCACTTGGAGAAGTACAAACTTAACTGATTATGACCGAAGACAAGATTTCATTAGACGAACTCTTCCCGCTTCAGGAAGAATTAGACGCGGAGATCGCTAAGCTCCATAACGTCACTTACGAATCGACTTTTGACCGCCGCTTGCTCGCTCTTTTGGTCGAGCTCAGCGAATTCGCCAACGAGTCGCGCTGCTTCAAATACTGGTCCCTCAAAGGCCCCGGAACCAAAGAAAGGCTTTTGGACGAATACGCCGATGGCCTCCATTTCTTTCTCTCTTTAGGAATCCCGTTAGGGGTGGAGCGTTTCACCCATCGCTATAATGTCCACGAAAAGGACCTTAGCCGCGCGATCGTCGATGTCTATAAGCAAGTCTCGGCTCTCCACGACGAATATGAGCCTAGAAGATACGCCTCCGCTTTCGGGGCTTACCTCAACATCATTCCTCTCTTTGATTGGAGCAATGAGGAAGTAATAGGGGCTTATAAGTCCAAATTAGACGTTAACCACCAACGCCAAGAAAACAAATATTGAAACAAAATTTGACCTCTTGTTTTGGATAAAAACGGAGGTCTTTTTTAATCCTATTTATTCACGCGTCCACGCACTGGGAAAGAAGAACCCTCAATAAAAATCAATTTGTGCTCCGTGCACATATGAAGTATCATTTCGCCATGGTTAAACACTATTTGTTCATGGCGAATGCCCCAATAAATGTCCGTTCCTTCGTAGAGGCGATGGCCTCTTCTGGGGTGGAGCACGAAATATCTTTCTTCGACGATAGGTCAGGGGATATCGTGTCCGATGAAAATTTCTATACCTACATCGACCAAGTCATGGTCCCACTCCACGAGGATTTAGGATGCGCGATTTCTGTATTGGTGAGCCATGAGGATTCCGAGTTCTCGAGGAAACTTTTGAAAGAAGCGGTGCTTTACTATCCGAATAGAACTTTGTTTATGACTGATGTTTTGATGAAGGAGATGAGCTTTGGCAATTTCTCGTCTTTCTCGATGCTCCGCTCCATGTTCAAAGACATCGATCACGAATTGATGCTAACGGTAGGAGAGTATCTCCGTTCAGGACTAGATGCTTCAAAAGCCGCCGAAAGGTTATTCGTTCATAGAAACACGTTTAATTACCGTCTAGCGAAGTTTATCGAAGTCACGAATCTAGATGTACGCGACTACCATAACGCCCTTTTGTTAGAACTATATTTTCAGTTGTCATAATTCTTTTTTATCTGTTTTTTTGGTAGAATGTAATTAATGAAAAAAATAGGCATCGAAAAGGCTGTTTTGATAGCTGTGTCTTGCTTATTTTCCTGTTCCTATGTGAATGCAAGGAACAGTGCTTATGACATTTCAAGGATTGAGTTTGATTTAACCGAATGCTCCGGACAAAAAAGAGTTCAAACGATAAACGTTGATGTGACGTATTCTTTGCAAATCAAATTTTATGATAGCAAGTCGCACTATTGCCCCGTTTCTTCTGAAGATCTCTGCTTACAATACGACAGCGACATACTTAGCCTCTCCTCATTGAACGGACAGAATTCAACTCCTGTTTTCTATTTCTTTTTAAAAGGCTCAGCGATATGGAACAATGCCTCCATAAAAGCGTCGGTCGGTTCCTTTGAGGCCTCTTGCCGCTTCGAAATAGTTGATGAGCACGTGGATTCAACGCTTCAATACAAGTCGTCCCAGGCCATATATGGGATGGATGAAATAGAGGTTATTAAAGATCGCCTCTCGGCTGAATCGGTGGTGAGTAAATACAAAGGATTAGCGCAAAAATTAAATAATTCGGTTTTTACTGATGAATTTTACAATTTCAGCTATTTGTTGCTCTTTAATTACAACTACAATAATTCTGATTTATATAACAAATACAAATTCGCTTTCGTGAACGACTCGACACTTTATTTATGCTTTGATGTTGGGGTTGGATCGGACCCTGAATTTGAACTAAAACAGAACTTTTACGCAATTTCAGTCGGCAAGAACGTAGATTTCGAAGAAGTCTTAATTTATAAATCTTTTATTGACCAAAGAAATCCATATAAATAGTTGATTTGTGCACAGTGCACTAGATAACATTGCGCGCCTCTTTTATCATTACCCTAACAAACAGGGAGAAAACCTTAATAATGAAAAAAGAAAACGCCCCGGTGACTGCGGAAGAAAAGACCGAGAAAGTCGCCAAGAAACCGGCCGCCAAAAAAGCCCCGGCCAAAAAGGTTGCTAAACCAGTCGAAGAAAAAGCCGCTGAAGTTGCTCCAGTTGAAACCGAAAAAGCAACTGTCGAAGCCACTCCGGAAGAAAACGCCGCCGATCTTTCCTACGTCTCTTTGAAACACGTCGATAAGATCTACGACAACAACGTCCAGGCTGTCTTTGACTTCAACCTCGACATCAAAAAGAAAGAATTCATCGTCTTTGTCGGCCCGTCTGGCTGCGGCAAATCCACAACCCTTCGTATGATCGCCGGCCTTGAAGATATCACTAAAGGCGAACTTTATATCGACGGCGAGTATTCCAACGACCGCACCCCGAAAGATCGCGACATCGCCATGGTCTTCCAGTCCTACGCCCTTTACCCGCATATGACTGTTTATAACAACATGGCTTTCGGCCTTAAGATTCGTCACCTCCCGAAGGACGAAATCGATCGCCGCGTCCGCGAAGCCGCTAGAATCCTCCAAATCGAAGAATACCTCGACCGCAAACCGAAGGCCCTTTCCGGCGGTCAGCGTCAGCGTGTCGCCCTCGGACGCGCCATCGTGCGTAACGCCAAGGTCTTCTTGATGGACGAACCTCTTTCCAACTTGGACGCCAAACTCCGTGTTCAGATGCGTTCGGAGATCATCAAGCTCCACGAAGCCCTTGGTGCCACGACCATCTATGTTACCCACGACCAGACCGAAGCTATGACCATGGCTTCCCGTATCGTCGTCATGAAACTCGGCTACATCCAGCAAGTTGGTAGCCCAATTGAAATCTACACCCACCCGGCCAACCTTTTCGTCGCTGGATTCATCGGTTCTCCGGCCATGAACTTTGTTCGCGGCAACTACAATAAGGGCGTCGTCGAATTCGACGATGGAACCTCCATTAAACTTACCGCCGAAGCCGTTAAAGCCTACGAAGAGTTCTACAAAGGCGAAGGTTATGCCAACGCCATTGCCGATCTCAAGGCCAAGAGAGAAGATCTCTCCAACAAGATCAACCACATGAAGAACAAAGACGAGAAACTCGTCAATGAACTCGCCAAGATGGACGAGAAGATCGCCAAAGCCGAAAGCGGAGACAACCACGAAATCATCTACGGCATCCGTCCGGAAGATGTGGTGGAGGCTGGAAGCAACAAGAACTTCTACAACACCAAAGTCGCCGTCGCCGAACTTCTTGGACACGAATACTATGTCCACGTCGACTTCGCCGGCATCGACCTCATCGCCAAGATTCCGCTTACCCACGAAATCAAAATCGGCGATCCGATCAAGCTTTCCTTCAAAGAAGAAAAGGCTCACATTTTCGATCCTCTCACCGAAAAGACCATCTATTAATCTTTTCTAGTGAAAAACTAAGGCGGACCTCAAAATCCGCCTTTTTTATTTGACATGAAATCCCTTTCATTCCAAAAATAGCAAATTTAGTAAATTTATACTTGACCAAAAATATCTCGCCACTATAGTGCCCTCACAAGAAAACGAAAGGAATTGATTCATATGAACAAAAAAAGTCTTCTTGTCTTAGCCGTTTCTGGCCTTCTCACCATTGGAATGGCCTCCTGCGGCGGACAGCAGGGTGGCAGCAGTGCCACTATCTTACCTTCCGGCGATACCAGCGCTACCAGCACCCCGAGCACCGAAACCAAACCGGTCTCCAAAATCGCTAAGGAAACAATGCCGAAATTCAGAGTCGGCGAACAAATCAACCTCGACGATTACGTCAAGGTCGTCTACGTCGATAAGACCGAGGACCACAATTACACCATCACCAACACCGATGATGATCTCTGGGTCCAGGGTCACACCTTGACCGCTGCTACAGTTAAGCAGTTCACAGTCACCGTCAAGGCCGGCACCAAATCTTCCCGTGTCACCATCGACGTCCGCAGCGAAGATAACATTGAGCTCGCCGAATTCTTGGCTCCTCTTGCCCTTACTCCGCAAAACTACGTCCTTAACACCTACGAATTCACCGAGACTGGCGGAATCGCCTATGACGGATTGACCGCCATCCACAACGAGAATTACTTTGCCGAATTCAACGCCAACGACCTCAGCGATGAAAACATTATTCTCGAAAAGCTCTCCAACGGTAAAGCCTACTGGGGCGAATTCCAAGCCGACGGAACACCGGTCTTCGAACCAGGTGCCACCGACTTCGATGGCTACTACATCACCGGTGACCTCGTTCTTGATGGATACGACTTCGTTTCTACCTTTGAAGAAGATGAAGAAGGCGAGGTTGTTGAATCCTTGGTCGCTCCGGCCTCTGCCGCCAACGCCCTTCTCAACTATGGTCTCTCCAACTTCCCGGAGAACTACGGCTATACCGTTGTCGAATTAGATTATCTCGGCGCCTTCCTTGATGAAGATGGAAACGCTGTTGAACAGCTCTTCATGCCGATCGTCAGCAAAGGAACTCAGATGGGCTACTGGACCATCGTTGGAATTACCGCCATCGGCGAATCCAACATCGATATCCTTGATGAAGCTCACGTCGATCCTTCTTATCTCCCGATAACTATCGAAGCTCCTGAAATTGTCACCGGATTCGAAACTGTCCAGTCCGGAAAGAACTACACTTTGACCTATCAGATGTATGCTTCAGACGATGAAGGCAACTTGGCCACTGGCGAAGACGCCACTGGATCCTTGTTCGCCGCCATGTTCGGATGCGTCTCCCTCACCTCTGTCGTCACCCTTGATAGCCAAGGCATCTCTGGTTACTTCGAACAGGATGGCGAAGTTGCTGGCAACATCGATTACTTCAACTACAACGGTCAAGCCTATGGCGTTGATTACACCGATGAAACCCCGGTCACCAAACCGATGAGCGGCATCAGCGATGTCTTCACCGTCGACGAAGTCAAAGCTTGGACCCTCGCCGTGAATGCTGCCGATGTCAACAACACTGAGTGGGTCGCCAAGGAAACCGTGTCCGGCAAGACAACTGTCGCCGGCAAGTGCGGCGATAACAAAGGCAGTGAGCGTGGCAACATGTTCTTCGAAGCCGTCTTCAACCCGATCAGGTGGTTCTACTTCGGCTCCGACACCGTCGCCGCTTACTTCACCGAAGCTCAGGAATTCAGCGCTGGCAACTACCACGCTTTGACCCTCAGCAGCGATTGGGCTGAAGTCTCCTATGACGGAACCACCCTCGTCGCAAAGGCCATTGTCTACTTGCCGTTCACCGATGACGGTAACAAGTACTGCACTTGGATCATGACCGTCGACGAAGTCGGCACAACCGCCAACGATTTCAGCGCCTTCTACCCGGTCGTTGAATAATCAACTCTTTCGATAACTAGGCGAAGGGGGCTCAAAAGGCCCCTCTTCGCTTTGCCTATAACGCACACGCACACATACACAAAGGAGAATAAAATATGAATAACAAGAAAACAGCTACTGCTATCCTTGGATTCGTCGCCGGTATGTCTCTCGTCGCTTGTGGCGGTGGAGGAAATTCTGGAAAGACCTACACCTACAACACCTACTTGTCCACGTCCCCAACCAACTGGAACGTCCACAACTGGGAAACCAGTGACGAAAGCTATATCACTTCCTTCACCGAGATGGGCCTATACGACTGCATCCTCGACGAAAAGAAGACCGGATACGAATTCGTTCCGGAAATGGCTGAGGAATTCCCGATTGCCGTTGATTCCGCTGACCTCACCGATGAGGAAATCGATACTTACTACAGCAAGATCGGTAACCCGCCGTCAGGCGTTGTCTGGGACATCAAGCTCAATAAGAACGCCGTTTGGGAAGACGGAAGGGCCATCAAGGCTGACGAATACGTTCAGTCCATGGAACGTCAGCTCAACAACAAGTTGGTCAACTACCGTGCCGACTCCTACTACAACGGCTCCTTAGTCATCGCTAACGCCGAGACCTACTACAAACAAGGCCGTCAGACCACCGAGCCAGCCTTCAATTACCTCAATGCCGATACCGGTGAGGTTCCGGATGACACTGGTTACTGGTACATGAGCCTTAGCGCCAAGACCCCATACGCCGACTCGGTCTTCAGCGGTCTTGATGAAGAAAGCGAGAACCTCTACACGGTTCTTAACCAGAGAAGTTCCAAAGCTAGCGATCCAGTCGAATTAGCCGCCACCAGGGTCAACCTTGGTTACGCCTACTACATCTGGCAGTACACAAGTCACGAGAATTCCTCCCACAAAGACAGCTGGGACAAGGTCAAATCTCCGAAAGACGTCAGCAAAGACATGATCATGGAATTCCCGAACTACGTCGATTATCAGGAATTCAGCAACAATGACGTTTACGTTCCGAGAACCTCCGACACCACTTGGGTGGACGAGGACGAAGACGGAATCCCGGATAACGAGGATAAGTGGGAACTTTGGAGCGAAAAAGCTGCCCAGAAAGACCTCCAAACCTTCGTCGCCGGCATTGGACGCGGAACCCAATACGCCAAAACATGGTCCTGGAAATACGCTTCCTTCACTCTTATCACTACCGTCAACCCGGAAGATGAAGTCAAGTTTGAAGAAGTCGGCATCAAAGCCAGGGACGAATACACAATCCGTCTCTATCTCTCCAAGTCCATCACCAACCTCAACCTCAAGTTCGCCCTCTGCGGCAACTGGCTCGTCAACATCCCGCTCTACGATAAGCTCAACGTTTACGTTGGCGGAGAATTGAAGGGAACCAAATACGCCACCGATAGCGCTGCTAACTACATGTCCTACGGCCCGTATAAGCTCACCAACTTCGAAGCTGGCAAGCTCATCAATATCGAACGTAACGATAAGTGGTACGGCTACAAAGACGGCAAGCACGAAAAACAATTCCAGATGGACGCCATCAAGACGACCATCATCAAAGACCACGGAACCGCCATGGGTGAATTCGAGAAAGGAAAACTCGACGACATCGACCTCAACGTCAACGACATGAGGAAATATGGCTCCTCCGGACGTCGTTCTACCACCTACGAATCCTACACTCAGAAGATCTCCTTCAACACCAAGAGGTCCAAACTCCTCGAAAGACAGGGTGGCGAGGCCAACGTCAACAAGACCGCTCTTGCTAACATCGAATTCCGTACTGGTTTGAGCCTTGCTCTTGACAGAAACGACTTCGCTAGGGCCGCTACCTCTGGTTCTAAAGGCTTCACTGGACTTCTCAATGACCTTTACCTCTCCCAGGTCAGCACTGGTGAGGCTTACCGCAACACCAAACAAGGCAAATCCGTCTATAACGCTGTTTATGGCGATAAGGGCGGCACCAAACCGGGCGAAACGACCGAATCCGGCGAAAACATCCCGCTTGATGAATCCAAGTGCGGCTACAACAAAGCCCTCGCTGTCAACTATGTCGCTGATGGCTTGCAAGCTGAACTTACCTCCAGCGACACCGGACACCTCCAGGCTGGAAATAAGATCGACATCGAATTCCGTGTCTATGACTCCGAATCCGAGAACACAATCGCCGCGTTCAACTTCCTCAACACCGCTTGGACGGGCATCCTCAACGAAGCTTGCGACGTCTTGAGGACAAGAGGAGTGCTAGGCGCTGACGAGAACATCGAACTTAACCTCCACATGGTTAAGGACGAGGACTACTACGATTCCGCCAAAAACGGCAACTATGACATGATCTTCTCCATCTGGGGCGGCGCGGCCATCAACCCGACCGGCCTTATGGAGGTCTACTGCAAAGCCGACTTCGTCTCTTGCTGCGAATTCGGATTCAAGGGTCAGCAAAACAGCGTCGTCCTTCCGATCGATCAGAACGGTGACGGCACCGTCGATCCTGACACCGAAATCAAATCCTATGATGCTTGGTATCAGCTCCTCGAAGGCGACAGCACTCCGTTAAACGAAGGCGTCTTCGGCGATGAACTCCAGCCGGGCGACAAGGATTACGAAGCTTGGAAGAACATCCACGAACAGAGGATGAACATCCTTGCTGGTCTCGAAGCCGGTATCATCAACCGCTTTGAAGCTATCCCGCTTGTTGCTAGGGGCACCTCTTCGCTCCTTGGCTTCAAAGTCGAGAACGCTACCGATACCTACGTCTCCTTGATTGGATACGGCGGAATCCGCTTCATGACCTTCAACTACGACGATGCCGCTTGGGACAAGTTCTGCGCTGAGCACAACAACAACCTCTCCGAGCTCTATCAGACCTACGAAGGTTAATTAATTACCCCAACAATTTTTGGCAGGGAGGCCCTTATGGGCCTTCTTGCCGTCTTTACGACATATAAAGAAAGGACCAATAATGAGCAAATTTAAACAAACGCTAAATTACATCCTTAAGCGCTTGGCTTTAATGGTTTTGACTTTCGTCGTCATCTTCTTTATCTGCTTCATCTTGGTCCGCCTTTTGCCGACCACCGTTGACAGCGGTATGAAGGACCCCGAAATCTTCTACAAAACGATGGTCAGCCAAGGGCGTATGAAACAAGTGGTCGATCAATACGGAAAAGTGACCTATGTCACCACCCCGGTCTTCGAGCAGTTGTGGATTTTCTTAAAAGGATTGTTTACCCCGGGAAACCCGTACCCGTGGGGCTTATCTTATAAGATCGAGTGGCTCAATAGCCCGATCGATGTCCTTACCAAGAGACTTCCTTCGACCGTTCTTATCAATATCTACTCGATGCTCATCTCCATACCTTGCGGTATCGGATTAGGCATCTTCATGGCACTTAAGAAGAACAAGTGGCAGGACCACGTCCTTTCTGTCCTCGTCATGCTCTTCATCTCGGTGCCTAGCTTCGTCTACGCCTTCTTGATGCAGTATCTTTTCTCCTATGTCTGGCAGATTCTTCCGTCTATGACGGAATCAAGCTCTGTCGGCTGGTTCAGCTGGGCTATGATCAAATCCATGATCCTCCCGGTTCTCTCCATGTGTTTTGGCTCCATCGCGGGTTTTGCCCGTTACACCAGGGCCGAGCTCACCGAGGTTCTTACCAGCGACTTCATGCTTCTTGCTAGAACTAAAGGCTTGACCCGCGCTCAAGCGACGGTTAGACACGCCTTCCGTAACTCATTGGTCCCGATTTTCCCGATGATCCTTGGTGAAATCATCTCCGTCTTAAGCGGATCCCTCATCATCGAAAACATCTTCTCCATCAATGGTGTCGGTGCTCTTTACTTACAATCCATTCAGATGAGAGACTACGACGTCTTCCAGTTCGTCTCCATGTTCTATATCACAATCGGCCTCTTCGGCACCTTGGTCGTCGACGTTTCTTACGGAATCGTTGACCCGCGTATCAGAATGGGAGGAGGAAAGTAATATGAGACGTGTAGATTTAATTAAACGCATCATAAAGATTGCCTGCGCCGTCTGTGTTCTCGCCGGTATAGTGGTGGGATCTATCCTCGGCACAAAAGGCGATTTCCTCGATTCCTTGCTCAAAGGAACCCTCATCGGCTTGATTCCGGCCGCTATTTACGCGATTTATTCGCTTATCCATAACGGAATCATCAACCATAAGAAGGATAAAGAAAGAAAGGCTAGGTCCGCCGTCAAAGCTACCGCCCCGAAAGTGGTGCTCCCTGAAGGAACAAAACCCGAAGAAATCGATCCTTCCTTGTTCGCCAAATCCGGCAACGAAGATCTCCATGACCAGGCTTTTGAAACCAAGCCGGTTTCCTATTTGATGGACTGCGTTAAGCGTTTCGCTAAAAACAAAGCTTCCATCGTGGCCGCCGCCATCATCGCCGTCATCGCTTTGTATGCGATCATCGTCCCGATGGCCTCTCCAAGAGCCTACGTTAACAAAATTGAATACCCGACCGGATTTAGAGACGATCACTTCTCTTACGTTCTCCCTTATAACCAGATGTTTGCCGGAAGCGGCTTCTGGGATGGAACTAAGAAAGAAAACAAATCCGAAACCGACTACATCATCGCTATCAACGATGACAGTAACCACAATCCAGTAGTTCAGTTCTACGAGAAAGTCGTCACAAAAGTCGGCGCTGGTACATCCACTTCTTATAAAATAAGAAGAGATACATACGCCGTCGGCGCTCAACTCGTCAAACTCAATCAGGCTGGCTATGACAAATTGGTCAGCTACAACGATTCTCTTCCGGATGACAAGAAGATGATGCGTCCGATTGTCGACTCTCAGAAGTACATCAGCGAATATAAGGTTGAACTCGAGAACGAGATGGCGAGCAAACCCGACACTGACTTAACTCCTGCCATTATCTCCGACATCGTTGATAAGCTCACTTCTTACTACAACCAAAACAGCAATGTTTGGTTCAAGATGACCGCCACGAAGAAAAACGGAACTCACTCTTCCAACACTTTCCGCCCGGTCCTTTCCAACGACAAAGACCTCAATTCCGTCGAATCCATCTACATGAAGGATTCCTCGGATAACTATGTCTATTTCGAAAACCATGGCGGAGAATACACGGTCCGCGTCGACTACTTCGATTATTTCTCCTACAAGAACGGATTCACCCCGTATTACTTCTTCGGATCCAATAGCTCAGGACAAGATATCTTCTTGCGCTTAGCTCAAGGTACCCGTTTCTCCCTCTTGTTAGGTATCGGCATCTCCGCCATTAACTTGATCATCGGTCTAGTTTGGGGCGCTGTGTCTGGATATTACGGCGGAACTGTCGACCTCGTCATGGAGCGTGTCACCGACATTATTTCCACGATCCCGTCGCTTATTATCTTGACCATCTGCTCTATTCAGTTCACCAATAACGCCGCTTTGAAAGCAGCGTTAGGGGATGGCATCGTCGTCTTGGCCTTCTTGGTCGCCTTCGTCTATAACGGATGGATCGGCGTCGCCGGCACGACACGTATGCAGTTCTACCGTTTCAAAGGGCAAGAATATGTCTTGGCTTCCCGTTCCTTGGGCGCCAAAGACACCCGTTTGATCTTCCGCCACATCTTGCCAAACGCGATCGGTACCTTGGTCACCTCGACAGTCTTAATGATTCCGGGCGTCATCTTCGGCGAATCTTCGCTCTCTTACCTCGGCATCATCAACTTCTCGACCTCTGGCTTAGTTTCCATCGGTTCGCTTTTAAGCGAAGGACAGACCGCCGGTCTTCAGTACAACCCGCACGTCCTCTTATTCCCGTGCTTAATCATCTCCTTATTAGAGATTTCGTTTAACTTGTTTGGCAACGGCTTACGCGATGCCTTCAACACCACATTGAAAGGAAGTGACTGATCATGGCTGAAAACACCAACGACAAGATCTTGGACGTCAAAAACCTCCGTGTTTCGTTCAAGACTGACTCTGGAACCGTTAAAGCCGTGCGCGGCATCTCCTTCTCCCTTTATAGGGGCAGGACTCTCGCCATCGTCGGCGAATCCGGTTCTGGTAAATCCGTAACTTCCAAAGCTATCCTCGGCATCTTGGCTAATAACAAGATCGTCGAGGACGGCCAAATCATCTATGACGGAAAAGACCTCCTCAAAATTTCTGAGGAGCAATTCACAAAGCTTAGGGGCGTCAAGATCTCGATGATCTTCCAGGATCCTCTTAGCTCTCTTAACCCGATTATGATCGTCGGTCAGCAGCTTACTGAGGCCATGCGCCTTAAGAATAAAGCGGACCGTCAGGAGGCCAAAAAGCTTCTTTCTAAACTCAACGCCGCAATGCTAAAAGCCAACAAAGAAGAAGCTGAGGCTTTCATCTCTTCCGTCAAAGAAGGAAAGGCCATCGAGACGAAGACTTTGTTCGAAGACTCCGTTAATGCTTCCTTCGAAAGGCAAAAAGAGGCGATCGAAGCGGTTCTTCCGGCTTTGAAGAAAGCTCAGGAAGACGCGAAAGCGGAAGACTTCAGCATTGAAGCCGTCTGCAAAGAACTTGCCAAAGAGTTCAAAAACATCGAAAAATGCGCCTTTGATATGGCTTTATACGCCGATAACGACATCGTTGTCGCCCCGACCATCATCAAGACCATCCAAAAAGATTCCAAACTATCCGCTAAGATGGAGGCCAAGCGCGCCTCCGATATGGCCAAATATAACGCCGAGACCTTATATGATCTCCCGCCGGCCATTAGGGCTAAGGCCCGCGAAGTCATCCGTACCCAAAATGAGTACCGCGATGAACTCCGCGCCGTCATTGAAACCATCATCAACCGTTTGGAACTTATCCTTTCAACCGATAAAGACACGCTTCTAAACATGGCTATTGCCGCTAGAACGGCTTATCTAGAAGCGGTGGAGACCGAAAAGAAGGTCTTGACCCCTGAAGAAGCCAAGGAAAAAGCCATCAAGATGCTAAGCGACGTTGGTATCGCCGAAGCGGAACGCCGCTACAAACAATACCCGTTCGAACTCTCTGGTGGTATGCGTCAGCGTATCGTCATCGCCATCGCTTTGTGCTCTTCCCCGGAAGTCCTTATCTGCGATGAGCCGACTACCGCTCTTGACGTCACCATTCAGAGCCAGATCTTGGAGCTCATCAATAAGTTGAAGGCCGAGAGAAACCTCTCCATCGTCTTCATCACCCACGACCTTGGTGTTGTTGCCAATATGGCCGATGACATCGCGGTTATGTACGCTGGCAAGATCGTCGAATACGGCACGGCCAAAGATATCTTCTACGATCCGCGCCACCCATACACTTGGGCCCTTTTAGGTTCCGTTCCGGACCTTACGACCAAAGAAAAGCTCAATTCGATTCCTGGAACCCCGCCGAATATGCTTCTCCCGCCTAGGGGAGACGCCTTCGCGCTTCGTAATTCCAACGCTCTCGATATCGACAGCATTCTCCCTCCGCCTTTCTATCAGATTTCCGATACGCACTTTGCTGCCACTTGGAATGTTGATAGCAAAGCCCCGGATCTTGAGGCTCCCGAAGTCGTAAAAGCTAGGATCGCCGGCGCTTTATCCGCTCACCCGGAAAGCCGCCCGGTTTACACCAATGCTAAAAACTCCATCTTGGAGCAAATAAACATCGGCGGAGCCAAAGCGACGAAGAAAGCTGCCGCTCCAAGAAAGAAAGCCAAAAAGGAGGTTAACGAAGATGGAAAATGATGAAAATCTATTAGTAGTTAAGCACCTTTGCCAATATTTCCACTTTAAAGGTGGAAAAGGCGCCGCCAAATGGCTTAAGGCTGTCCATAAGGTCAGCTTCAACGTCAAAAAAGGCGAAGTCTTCGGACTTGTTGGCGAGTCTGGATGTGGCAAAACCACGACCGGACGTTCCTTGATGAGGCTTTACCCAATCACTTCTGGTGACGTCTTCTTGGACGGCATTCGCATCGCCGCCGGCTGGAGATGGAACCAAAAGGAAATCAAATACGTCAATCTCAGAGCCCAGAAAAAGGTTGAGGAATTGACGAATAAAATCAAAACCCAAGAGGAAGACTTCATCGCCGCCTATTACACTAGGTTCGGCGTCCGTCCTTCTCTGACCTCTGAGCCAATCGAAACCGAGGGAGACGCTAAATATAGCGAAAAACTCGAGCTTTATAGGAGCATGCGCGCCGAAGTCGATCCCGAATACGACGAGATCGAAAAGACCATTGCTAACGCGAAAGAGGTTACGGCCTTCGAAAAGAAACGCATCGAGGACGCCAAAAAGGCTAATCGTGAGTTCAATAAGAAGATTGCCGAGCGCGAAGTCGCTTTAGTCAACGAGAAATACGCCGACATCATAGCTCGCGAAGCAAATAGCAAAGAGAATCCTCTCACCGAAGAAGAAGCGGCCAAATACAAAGAGTACAAAGCCGAACTTCATAAGGCGAAGAAGACGACCTTGGCCAACAAAGTTCAGATGATCTTCCAGGATCCTATCGCTTCCTTGAACCCAAGGATGACGGTCCGCAACATCATCGCCGAAGGCTTAGTTATCCAAGGCATCACCGATCAGGATTACATCGATAGCGAAGTCCAACGCGTCCTTAAGCTCGTTGGATTGGTCCCTGAACACGCCAACCGTTATCCGCACGAATTCTCGGGCGGCCAGCGTCAGCGTATCGGTATCGCTAGGGCTATCATCATGAAGCCGGAACTCATCATCGCCGACGAACCTGTTAGCGCTCTTGACGTCTCGGTCCAAGCTCAGGTCATTAACCTCCTTAACGATTTAAGGAATAACCTTGGGCTTACCATCATCTTCATCGCCCACAACCTCTCCGTTGTTAAATATTTCTGCGATCGCATCGCGGTTATGTATTACGGAAACCTCGTTGAACTCGCCTCCAGCGATGAGCTCTTCGCCCATCCGCTCCACCCGTACACGAAATCGCTTCTTTCCGCGGTTCCGTATCCGGACCCGGTCACCGAAGCGACCCGTCAGAGGATTATCTATAAGCCTTCTCAGGAGCATAACTACTCCGTTCAGAAGCCTTCCTATCGCGAAATCGTTCCTGGACACTTCGTTTATTGCAATGACGAAGAAGCCGAGCGCTACGCCAAGGAGCTTAAAAAATGAGTGAGCCGCTAGTGGAAGGGGAAAAGAAGAGGTTCTTCGATAAACTCTTCTTCATCTCGTTAGCTATATCCACCGGTTGCTTGCTTGTTACGTCGACCCTTATATTCCTAATTGAATATTTCTTATGGCAGCAAGGTCCCAAAGACGGGGTCTCGCTCGCCATGGATGCCATAGGCATCACCGGATTCTTTGGAATCCTCATCTACTTGATGTCGTTCGTTTCTTCCAAAGGAACGTTTGATATATTGGAATACGGATTGAAAATCGCCGTCTTCACCGTATTCAAGCCGAATTATCGCAAAAATAACTTCCCAAAAACCTTTTACGACTACAAAATGCAAAAGGATTCCAAGGGAAGGAACCCCATCAGAGGATTGCTCTTCGTGAGTCTTCTCTTCTTAGCGGTGGGGGCGATTCTTCTTGCGATCCATATGACGGCACAATAAAAAGGAGAAACATTATGAAAAAGACAGTACTTGGCTTCTCAGCAGTTGCTTTATCGATGATTCTTGCTTCCTGCGGAGGCGGCGATGGAACATCTAGCAGCATCTTTTCTTCTTCCTCTTCCTCAAGCCAGGCGAAAGCCGACATCACCAATGAGGATCTCGATTATGGCCAGACAACCTATATCGACGATAAAGGGAATGAACAAAACCTCAACAGGAACCAGCTTTATAAGAACGCCGGAAGCCCGCACGTTGATAACTATCACGACAACGAACACAAGCAGAAACTTCTCGTTGCTCCGATGAGCTTTATGGAAGATCCGACCGATCCGAACTACATCGAAGCCACCGACGATCTTTTGGAGCACGTTACCCGCACCTTCACCGGCACCGCTGAAGAAATGGCGGAAGTTGGCGGATCCATCTCTTTGAGAGAATTCTACGAGACTTCTTCCTATGGACACGGTGCTTTCGACGTTTACGTCTTACCGTGCTGGGTTCCGTATAACGGAACACCGAAGCAGTTCAGGAGCGCTTCTGGCGGACAAGGTGGCGTTTATGCTTCTAGCTATGTCCGTGATTGGTATGATGCCGAATACAAGAAAGAAGGACACGGCGCCCTTGGCGAAGATGCCCCGACTTGGAACTCTTTCGACACCGACAAAGATGGCTACATCGACTTGATGTGGAACATCTACGCCTATCCTTACACCGATGGCTTAACCGATTTCTGGTGGGCTTACGTTACTTATACTTCAAACTCCCCGAACTATTCGCGTCCTGCCATTAAGACTTTGGCTTTTGCTTCCACAAGATTCATCACCAAGTCTTATGGTGGATATGATGCCCATACCCTCATCCACGAAACTGGCCATACCCTTGGTCTTGACGACTACTATGACTACAACAGCATGTGGGCTCCGATGGGCGGCATCGACTATATGGACCACAACCTTGGCGACCAGAGCGCCTACAGCAAATTCCAGCTTGGCTGGGCTAAGCCGTGGGTCTTAAGCGAAGATATGCTCGAAGGTGGCAAAACCGCCGTCATCACGCTTAACCTCGCTTCCACTTCCGGAGAGGCTTTGCTTCTTGCTTCCCCGGATTATAACGGAACCGCCTTCGACGAATACATGATGGTCGAACTCATGGGTCCTTATGGAAAACTTTGTGAACAAGACTACATGAACGGATATGAAGGAACCCCGGGTTACACTAAAGCCGGCATCCGCGTCTCCCATATCGACGCTAGGGTCTACGGTGGTGGAAAGAACCACGATCAGTACTACACCGACGCTGATGAAATCGGCCGCAAGGCTACCTCCCTCCGTCTTACCAACTCCTATGGTGGACGTAGCGGACTCAAGAGCGATGGCGACTACTTCCCGCGTTTCGACTCTGATGGCAAAGAAATCGGCAAGGGCTATATGGCTCAAGCTATGGTCGTTGAATCTTCCGTTAAGGAAATGAACGTCACCAATAGCCACACCTATTCTTGCGATAACGACTCCCTTTTAAAGAAGAACAACCGCATGTCCTTCAAAGAAGGAAGCGCTTGGTGCAAGACCTTCATGCCTTCCGGAACCAATCTCTGGAACAAAGCCAAGACCACAACCGGTTGGAAGAGCGCCACTGAGCAGACCTACACGATCGACGAAGATTGCACCATCAACTACAATCTCAAAGTCCTCGATATCGTCGAGAACGCCCAGTATGGTGCTACCGCGACCATCCAGGTCACCCTCAACGCCTAATTGGACGAAAGACAAAAGACTCCTTCGGGGGTCTTTTTTTCATTTTGTCTGCCCTTTTTTCGAAAAACTTTCCTATAGGTTAATAGGAGGTTTGTTTGTATGGATGAAAACAAATACGAAAACAGAAAAAAGATGGCAACATACGGATTGCTTATTGGCGGGGTTGCCATGATTGTTTTGGCGATAATGGCCTACTTTACCAGCCAATTCGTCATGATGGGCTTTATGGCGGTGAACGGATTGGTCCTTCTTTGCCTAAGCTATGTAAGTGGGGCTATCTTCCATAAACTCGATCTAATCAAAGAAAAAGAAGAACATAACGAAGAAAAGCTTTAAAAGAAAAACCGGATTTATTCCGGTTTGCTCTTTTTGTAGGTTCTAGGCCCTTTTGAGAAGTTCTTTCGTGGACCTTTGGAGAAAGATTTGCCGTCTTTTCTAAATGGTTTCTTTTCTCCGTCCTTATGAAAGGACTTCCTAAACGACTTTTTCTCACCGTTTTTATCAAAGTTTTTCTTAAAGGGTTTTTTCTTGAAGTCTTTCTTGGCCTTCACAGCCTTTTCTTTTTTCGCTTCGAGTATTCTTGCCTCTTCCTCTTCTTTTTGTTTTAGAAGGGCGGCGCGTTCTTCTTTGGCGGCCTTTATTGCGGCAAGACGTTCCTTCTCGGCGCTTTCCTTGGCGTCCATAGAGGCCAAGAGCCAAGAAATCTGATCCTCGCTATAGCAAGAGATGCCATATGACTCAAGTAAACGGGCAGTCACACCTTTTCCGTCGACGATGGTGTGGCTGAAGGTGCCGTTATAAACGAAATGGGTTCCGCAGCTTGGGGATTTTTCCTTCAAAATAGCGATCCTGATGCCGTGAAATTTGCAAACCTTGAGGGCTTTTTGGGCACCATCATTGAAGAAGCGGGTAACGTCTGTTCCGTCTTCCATAATGACTTTGCTTCCTTTTTGCTCGCTGGGTTTACGAGGAGTGGGGAGCCCACCTTCGACTTCGGGGCAGAAAGGAACGAGCAAGAAACGCTTCTTGAGTTCCTCTACCTCACGGCGGTAGTTGTCCTTGAGGTTATAAGTGCATTTGTCGCCTAATAAGCAGGCCGAAATTAGAATCTTTTCCATAGACAGCCGTGATTTTATTCTAACTAGAGCCCTAAGGCAACCGAATAAGGTATAATTTGACTATGGTCAAAAGGAAAGACTACGTAATTAACGGAATAACATACCACGCCGAGATTGAACGCAAGGCAATTCGCGGCATCTATGTCAGCGCTCCTAATGAGGAGATGGTTTTTTCGGTTCGCGTTCCGCTTTTCGTTACCAATTTCACCATCGATGATGCTATCAATAAACTTTTGCCGCGCTTATTAAAGAAAAAAGAGCGGTACCAGAAAAAACAGGCTATAAAGCCTGAAGGCGAAGATTTCACTTATCTATTAGGCAAAAAAGAGAACGTCACATTCTCCAGCAAAGAAGAACTATTGAAGTTCGCGAAAAAGAATATCCTTCCTCTATATGAGGAAAGACTTCGCTATTACGAATCGATTATGGGCGTTAAAAAGCCTTATAAGCTCATCCTCAGAAATATGTCGACTCGATATGGAGTCAATTCAAGCAGGACCCACAGGATCTCTCTTGGACTAATATTGGTTCATTATCCTCTTGAAGTCGCTGACGCGATAATTGTCCATGAACTTGCCCACGACTTCCAAAGAAACCACAGCAAAAGATTTTACGCAATCGTCTATAAATACTGTCCCGATTACAAGAGGCTCCATGCTAAACTAACAGGTAGATTATATGAAGCAGATAACATCTAGAACCAATCAAAAAATCAAAGACGCCGCCACTTACAAAAAGGCTCATGACGGGCTTTTCCTCATCGAAGGATGGCATGGAGTAGAAATGGCTTCAAAAGCCGGATTAGCCAAAGAAATATATACCACCAAAGATACTAGTTTTAAGGCAGACGAGATTTATCTCGTTACAGAGGAAATCATCGAAAAGCTTTCGATATCGAAAAACCCAGAAGGTGTGGTGGCTTTGTGCCGTCAAAAGAAAGAGGCTCCGCTTTCTTCAAAGCGCGTCTTGATGCTTGAAGAAGTGCAGGATCCTGGCAATGTTGGCACCCTTCTTAGAACCGCTTTGTCGTTTGGATTCCATGACGTCATCTTAAGCGGTGGATGCGATCCATATAACGGTAAGGCCATTGCCTCAAGCCAAGGGGCGATATTCTCGTTGAACATTCTAAGAAGAAACAGTCAGTCCGCTATCAAGGAACTAAAGGCAAACGGTTATTTTGTTATGGCGACCGCTTTGAAGAACTCTTTGCCCGCAGAAGGCTATTCGCACGATGGAAAAATCGCCCTCATTTTCGGAAATGAAGGGCAGGGATTAAAAGAAGAAACCATCGCCGATTCCGATGTTTCTCTTAGAATCTCCATGGAAGGCATCGATTCTTTGAATGTCGGCGTAGCCGGCGGTATACTCATGCACCAATTTGGGGCTTATAATAAATAGCATGAAAAAAGCGTACTTTTTATTAACCGCAAGCTTACTGCTTGCTTCTTGCGGAGGAACCTCATCTTCCTCGGGAACGATATTTGATCCAACTTCGACTTTCGAAACTTTTAGAAAAGCCGGCGAGACTTACGCCGCTTCGGCCAGTATCGGCGGAGAAACAGACAATTTCTCTCTTTTCTTTAAAGGAACGAGCATTGGAGAAGAAGGCGAAAGCAAAATCTCCCTTGAAGCCACCAATATCAAAGCTTCCGGAAAGCTGAATAATATAAGAGACGAAAATGCCCAAAACCTTATGGGCGCTTTAGTTTTCCAAGAAGGATCCATGTCGGTCGACGCCGGCATCGGCGAGCCTTTCTCCGTCACGCGTTTACGCCCATCTTTCTATTTGAAAGATTACACAACCTATATTGATCTCTCAGAAAACGGAATAGTTAGACTTACCCTCAATGCCCTTGTTAACGCTTTGCAACCGGTCGGATCCACTATGTGGACCTTCCCTGCTAGAGGAAAAGGGTACCGAGAAATCGAGCCGCATAGCACACTTGATAACGCCATGCCTTTCGAGGTCGACTCCTCTTCATATGTTGCTTGGGCCGACGCTTTGAAAGATAACTATGAATCGTATTCTTCTTGCTTTACATTTACGCTAACAAAAGAATCAAATAGCATTGTATTTGCAAGCAAGGATAAAGAAACGCTTCAAAATATTGTCCTCGACCAATTCGATAAAAGCAGTGGCGATATAGACCCTGAGGAAAAGGAAAAAAACGAAAAGGCGATTAAAGATTTCTTCGAAGCCGCCAACGTTAAATCGTTTGAACTAGGTTTTGGATATAACGAATCGGTTTGGACTTCCAGATCGGTGAAAATCGACGTCGAGATGGATAGGGATGTTCAAAAGAAGAACAATCCAGACGCTTCCTTTTACCTCGATGATATTAAAGTCAAAGGCGATATTTCCCTTCTTTCTGGTGAATCGGCCGCGATTACTTTCCCGAAAGATTTGGGCAAAAAAGGTGAATCCGACGAATACAAATACGAACGGATCCCCGACATCGACCTAGGAAGCAAAGAAGAATAAACTTTATCTTTAAAGATAAGACGAATAGAATAATGAAGTCCGTTGAAGAGAAAAAGTAACGGGTTACGGATCCTCTTAGGGAGGGGCTAGACAGTGAAACGGCCCTGGGGAAACGTCCGCGAATTCACCTTGGAGGACGTGATGAGAGTCACCGATGCGCCGGCGTTAACGGGCAATAAAGAATCCAAAATATACACGGATTGAATTGGGATGGCACCGCGGGTATCTCGCTCCCTCGCCATCTTTTTTATTTAAGGAGGGCCCAATATGAGCCAAATTACCGAGAAAGTGGCCGCTTTAGAAGAAGAAGCCACCTCGCGCATTCAAGCGGCGAGCAAAAAGGAAGAACTGAACGAGCTTTTCGCTAAGTATCTTTCTAAAAAAGGCGAAGTCTCTTCCCTTATGTCGTTGATGAGGGAAGTTCCAAACGAAGAGAAAGCCAGCTTCGGCCAAGCCGTCAACGCTTGCAAAAACAACGTCACCAAAGCCTATAACGAAAAGAAAGAGGCTTTTGAAAAGGAAGAGTTGGCCGCCAAACTTGCTAACGAAAAAATCGATGTCACCTTGCCGGGCAACACGCTTCAACAAGGCCATATTAATCCTTATTACCTCATCATTGACGAGGTCACCGATATCTTCCTTGATATGGGGTACGAAGTAGTGGAAGGACGCGATGTCGAAACCGACCGTTTCAACTTCGAACTCCTTAACGTCCCGAAGGATCACCCTTCTAGAGACATGCAGGATACTTTCTACATCTCCGAAGAACTTCTCCTCCGCACGCAGACCAGCGCCGCTCAGGCGCACACTATGTGCGATAAGAACCCCAAAGGCCCGATTAAGATGATCTGCCCAGGCAAAGCCTATCGCCGCGATGACGACGACATGACCCACAGCCACCAATTCGCCCAGATCGAAGGTCTTGTCATAGACAAGAACATCTCAATCGCCAACTTAAAAGCCACCTTGGAACTCTTCGCCAAAAAGATGTTTGGCGAGAAGAGGGAAATCCGTTTGAGGTCTTCTTACTTCCCATTCACCGAGCCAAGCGTCGAAGTCGACGTCTCTTGCTTCAATTGTGGTGGTAAGGGATGCGCTATGTGCAAAGGCACTGGCTGGATCGAGATCCTCGGAGCCGGCATGGTCAACCCAAAGGTCCTCGAAATGTGCGGATATGATCCTAATGAATACAGCGGTTTCGCCTTTGGCGTTGGCGTTGAACGCGTCGCCATGCTCCGCTATGGAGTCGACGATATCCGTCGCTTCTATCAAAACGACGTCCGTTTCCTCAAGGACTACGTCGGAAAATAAGGAGGATCAACCATGAAAGCTTCATTAAATTGGGTTAAAAAATACGTCGATATCGAAAACCTCACCCCAGAAGAAATAGCTTCTAGGATGACTTTTGCCGGTGTCGAAGTCGAAGATATCATTCACCTCGCTAGAGGAACCAACCTTGTTATCGGCGAGATCTTGACCTGCGAGAATCACCCAGATTCCGACCACCTTCACATCCTTAACGTCGATGAGGGCCCAAAACATGGCGTTCACCAGATCGTTTGCGGTGCCCCGAACGCCAGAAAAGGACTCAAGGTCATCGTCGCTAGGGAAGGCGCTGTCCTCCCGGAAGTCACGATTGTTAAATCCACAATCCGCGGCGTTGATAGCGATGGCATGTGCTGCTCTTTGCTAGAACTCGGCGTTGATAAAAAATACCTCTCCGAAAAGCAGGTTAGCGGCATCGAAGAACTTCCGGAAGACGCTCCGGTCGGAGAAGAAAACGTCCTCGGTTACTTGGGGTTGGACGACACAATCCTCGACCTTTCGCTTTTAGCGAACCGTCCGGATATGTACGCCATCGCCAACATCGCCAGGGAAATCGGCTGCCTCTATGGAAAGGAAGCAAAGATTCCTGAACCGACTAAGCGCGAGACCAAGAAGATTGATTTCGAAGTTGGCTCTACAACCGAAAAATGCCCGCAGTTCGCCATTCAAGTGGTGAAGGGCATTAAAACCAAAGAATCCCCGAAATGGATGAAAGAGGCTCTTTTGGCCGAAGGCATCCGTTCCATCAATAACATCGTCGATATCGGCAACTACATCATGTTGCTTACCGGACAGCCGCTTAACATGTACGACCTCGATAAGCTTCCGAAGGCATCTTTGGTCGTTCGTGATGATTTAGAAGGCGATTACGTCGCTATGGACGAGCAAACGTATAAACTCGCCAAGGGCGACCTCGTCGTCACTAGCGATGGACGCCCGATGTGCCTTGCCGGCGTTATGACCGCCAAAGAATGCACGATCGACGAAAACACCGTCAACGTCGCCGTTGAGTCCGCCGTCTTCGACTACGCGAGGATCCGCCATACCGTTAATCGCATCGGTTTATCTAGCGACTCCTCTCTCCGCTTCATCAAGGGAATCAACCGCGACCAAGCCGAATACGTTTTGGCCTTAACAGCTGATTTATTGGCGGATTTGGCTGAAGCCAAAGAGATTTACGAGGTCAAGAACTACGACACCGTAAAGCACGAAAGAAAAGTCATCAAGACGAGCTTAGGCTATATCAATGGACGTCTTGGAACCTCCTTCGATTTAGAGACCGTCGTCAAAACCCTTAAAGACGACCACATGGATGTTGTGGTGGAAGGCGAGACGATGATCGTCACCGTTCCGAACTATAGAATCGATATGGATGGACAGGCCGACATCGCCGAAGAAGTCATCAGGATTTTGGGATACAGCAACGTTCATAGCATCCTTCCGACGACTGAGCTCCAACTCACTGGATTGACCCCGAAGCAGGTGGCCAAAAGAAGCATAAGAAGGCATCTTCGCTCCATTGGTTTGGATGAGGTTCTTACTTACACCCTCGTCGATGAAAAGAAAGCCAATTCTTTCAAATACTTAGAAAAAGGCGAGCCCTTCAAACTCTCCAACCCGATGACCGTCGAACGCGGTTTTGTTAGGATGAGCATGCTTCCGTCTTTGCTCGAAAGTGCTTCGTATAACGTCGACCGTCAAAACAAAGACCTCGCTTTCTTCGAAATCAGCGATATCGATACTCCGTCTCATCGCGGCTCCCATTTAGGCGCCGTCTTGGTCGGCAATAAACCTCTCCAAGGATCGTTAAGAAAAACGCCGTATACCTTCTATGATGCCAAAGGCATCGTTGAAGCCATCATGCAGATTTTAGGTCTAAACAAGAACCGTTATCAGATCGTGGCTTGGACCCTTGGCGGAGAAGATTTCCACCCAGGAAAATCCGCCGAAATCAGAATGGGCAAGCAATTATTGGGCGTTATGGGCGAACTCCATCCGAACGCTTTGAAAGCCGCCGGACTTAAGTCCGCCATCGCATTAGAACTCGATATGGACGCTCTCCTTAATCTTAAGACCAGCGCCCCGAAAGCCTCGGTTCCTCCGAAGTTCCCATCCGTTTCCCGCGACCTCGCTCTCGTCATCGACCGCAAAGTCACCTACGAAGAGATCGCTAGAGAAGTCAATAAGGCCGACGCCCTTATCAAAGGCGTTGAGGTCTTCGACGTCTATGAAGGCGCCAATATCGGCGAAGGAAAGAAATCCATCGCCATTACCCTTACCATCAGATCCGATGAGAAGACCCTTAAGGAAGAAGAGGTTTCTTCCTCTGTGAACAAAGCCATCTCGACCCTTAAGGTTAAGTTTGGCGCTGACATCAGAAGCTAATGAAAATCCTCAAGAAGAAGATCATCCCGAATCACGGTACCATCATCGAAGACGAATCGATATCTTTCGAGCCGTCTTTGTTCGATGGAAATCCCGACATCAAGAACATTGAGAACGGGCGCGTGGAAGGGGAGATCGACAAAAACAGCAAAGGGTTTTTCTCCGTCTATCTCCATTTTTTGGGGGATGTAACCCTCATGGACAGCTCCACCGGAGAGCTCTTCGTCACCTCGATAGAAGTGGAAGATGACTTCGATGTCCTCAACAATCCTCTCGACGATGGCGAAGGCTATATCGAAGACGGCGACTATATAGACGTTAGCCGCTTGATCGTCTCTTTGATAAGGACAAACCTTCCCACCATCATCCATAAAGGGGACAAAATAGGGCCTTATCTCCTCGACGATGGAGCGGATGAGGAATAATTCCCTTATCTATTCGACTCCGAAAACAAAGGATCCGAAATAGGCAAATTGCCTTACTTGGATCCTTTTTTGTTTTGCCAAAATGTTCTTTTAAAGTACAGGTGTCTAATCTGTTTGCGTTCGGATTTGAAGCAAAAATAAACATGGAAATCATGAATAAGTAAAACGTTTCATTTTTACGAAACAATGAAAAACAATACAAAGTATTGACTCGAGATTTTTCCATTCGATTAATTAAGAAAGGCGATCATTTTTTCAAGAACAACAGCATTCATCGAAACAATTTAGATGACCAAAAACTGACAAAATGGACTATACACTGTCTAATAGAAGCGGTGGACAAATATCTTTTTTTCAAAAAATAAGGTTGACCGAAAAAGCCTATGTGGGTTTAATATGGGCACAGGTGGGAAAAAGTGGGAAAGTTTTTTGGAACCTATGAACGACTCCTTGATGAGAAAGGGCGTCTCCAGCTACCGACCAAATTGGTCGAGAAAGGCACGAAGAAGCTCTATATGCTCAGAGGTTTCGAAGGCTGCATCTCCATCTACGAAGAAGATGAGTTCAACAAACTCATCGCTAAGCTTGAATCCCTCGATTATCGAAACGAGGAGGATCGAGCCTACATTCGTCTCACCACAGCTTCCGTAAACGAGCTGAGCGTCGATAGCCATGGCCGTATCACATTAGGGTCCGCTATCATGAACAGTTACCGCATCGGAAGTAGCGTCACCCTCATCGGCGTCCTTGACCATTTCGAGGTCTGGGATGCTGGCGAATATGCCAGGTATCTTCTCAAGAACACCATGTCCTATGGCGTTTCTAGGGGGAGGAACTGATGGGAGTCCATATCCCCGTCTTGTTGAATGAGTGCCTTGAGGGTCTCAACATCAAAGACGGCGGCACATATGTCGACTTAACCCTTGGCAGGGCTGGCCATAGCAGCGAGATTCTCAAAAGAATCCCCAATGGTCGCCTCGTCTGCTTCGATCAAGACGAAACCGCGGTCAAAGAATCGACCGTAAGGCTCTCTAGCATCGGAACAAACTTCACCATCGTCCACACCAACTTCAGCCACGTCAAAGAGGAACTGGCGAAGTTAGGAATCGACAAAGTCGATGGAATTCTCGCCGACCTCGGCGTCTCCTCTCCTCAGCTTGACGAAGCCTCTCGTGGCTTCTCTTACAAGGAAGAGGCTAGACTCGACATGAGGATGGACGAGAGAAATCCTCTTACCGCCTACATCGTGGTCAACACATACCCCCTCGAAAAGCTCACCTGGGTCATTAGGACTTACGGGGAAGACCAAGAGGCCTATCAGATTGCTAAACGCATCGTGAAGGAAAGGGAAATCGCTCCTATCGAGACGACCACACAGCTGGCCGAAATCATTAAATCGGCCAAAAAGAAATCATCATTGATGAAGAAAGGCCATCCGGCCAAACAGACCTTCCAGGCCATTCGCATGGAGGTCAACGCCGAATCCGAATCCTTGAGGATCGCTCTCGAGGACGCCCCAACTTTGCTTAAGCAAGGTGGCAGGCTCTGCATCATCACATTCATGTCCCTCGATGATCGCATGGTCAAGAATCGCTTCCGCGAATTGACTGTGGTGGAGGGCAACAGGTTCGACTATTCGCTTCCTGGCGAGCAGAAAGAACCTGATTACATCAACGTAACCAAGAAACCAATCGCACCAACTGAAATCGAGTTGGAGCAAAACCATCGCGCAATAAGCGCAAAGCTAAGAATCCTCGAAAGGAAATAGCTACTCGAAAGGAGGGAGATTCCCTATGAAAAACAAACTCGTCAAAACCGGACATAAAAAGTTCTACTACCGTTTTAGAAACGCTTCTTTAGGATGCCTCGTCGCCGTCGCCTTGGCTGGCCTCGTCGCTCTTCCTATCACCATTTCTTATCAGAACGAGCAGATCGCCAAAGCCGAAGAGGCCGCTCAAATCGTCGAAACTGAGGAGTCTTCCGACTCCATCGCCGTCTCTAGCTACGTCGAGCGCTAATCTTTGATTACCCCAAAAGCCGCAGGTTTTTCCTCCCTTGCGGCTTTTACTATCCCCAAATACGAACAAAATAACGAAAAACTACTAAAAATCGCCCTATTGCGTCTTTGAATCTTTCGCATTGCTATATTACAATATAGCGGAATATGGAAAAGCCATTAGCTTGTATCGAAATCAGCAGCGGAAGCATCAAGTTCCTCCTCGGCTATATCCTCAACGGGCAGCCGGTCGTGGAATACACCAGGGAAAAGAAAGTCCCGGGTATTTTGGAAAATGGCGTGATCACCGATATGAACCGCCTCATCAAAAGCCTTGAGGAGTTCAAAGTCATAGAAGACGAAAAAGCCAAGATGAGGCTTAACCTCGTTCAAGTCTGCCTCCTTTATCCGGCCACCGGGCTTAAGGTTTATCAAATCAGCAAAGCCACAAACGTCATCGGGGAAGCCGTCGAAAAAATCGACGTCTCGAACGTGAGAGCAATGGTGGAGAAGGAGCAAGTCGATTCCGGTTACACCGTCGTCAACATCATTCCCGACGAATTCATATTGAGCGATGGCAAAAGATACAGCAATCCGCCGATCGGCGTGAAATCGCGTACCCTCACGATGACCTGCAAGGTTCATGTGCTCCCAACGTCCATCGCGCATGGATATAAGTCCGCGCTTAACCAAGCCGGTCTCCGCTGCAAGAATTCCGGGGTCACCCCTTACGTTTACAGCGAACTATTCAAGACATACCAAAACCTTCCGAAAACATACATTTTGATGGATATCGGAGCCAAAGTTACGACCCTTTCCATCGTTGGAAATGGCTCTGCTTATAAATCCTCCTTCTTCGCGAAAGGAAGCGATGATCTAACCGCCGCCTTAAGCGAAAGCCTGGATCTATCTCACGAAGAGGCCGAGAGGTTGAAAACCTCCTACGGCTATGATTGTAGAGAAACCCTTTATTGCCCGCCTCTAACGAGCCAAGGCAATGGCAAAATCAACCAAAAAGCCCTTAATTCTGCGATAGAGTCGTGGAACGAGGGATATAACATCTTCCTCAAGAACGCTATGGAACAGCTTGTGAGTGGATATGGAAACAAACTCGACGCTTGCCCAATCATCCTAGTCGGCGGTGGCGCTGCCCTTAATGGCATCGAGAAGCTTCTCCAACTCTCGCTAAGCAAGCATCCGCTTCTTAAGCCCTCCATCCGCACGGTCGGAGGAAGAGATCCGCGCTATATGGCTCTTGTCGGCTTGTGCTTAGCCTCTGGGATCTATCGCGGAACCATGGAAGACGATAGACACGGCGTAATAACCGTCTCAAGAAAAGAAACCCCGCAGGAACAGCCCAAAAAACGCCGTTTCTTCGGTCAAAGAGAAGAGGAAGACGTCCTCTAAAGAAAGGAGCAGCCTATGGAAGATTTCATCAACACAGTGAATGACCTCGATAATTACGAGCCCGTCGCTAGAATCGTCGTTATCGGCGTAGGCGGAGCCGGCAATAACGCCGTCAACCGCATGATCGACGATAACATCAATAACGTCGAGTTCTACGTCATGAACACCGATAAGCAGGCTCTTGCCACTTCCAAAGCCCCGAACCGCATAGTTCTTGGCGAAGAAGTCACTAGAGGCTTAGGAGCTGGCGGAGAACCCTCCGTCGGCAGAGAAGCCGCTCTCCAAAGCGAGGAAACGATAAGAAAGATAGTCCGCGGAGCCAACATGGTCTTCATCGCGGCTGGAATGGGTGGTGGCACTGGAACCGGCGCAGCCCCCGTTATCGCCTCTATTGCCCGCGATGAGAACTGCTTAACGATTGCTATCGTCACCCGCCCGTTCAGCTTCGAGGGAACAAAAAGGATCAAACACAGCGTCGAAGGCTTGACTGAGCTTAAAGATGCCGTCGATTCCATCATCATCGTTTCTAACGACAAACTCTTGATGAGCAGTGGAAACGCCCCAATAAGCGAGGCCTTCTCCGAATCTGACCGCGTTTTGGCCCAATCCGTCAGGACCGTCGTCGACCTCATTCTTCTCCCGGCCGTCATCAACCTTGACTTCGCCGACGTTAAGAACACCCTTAAGGGAAGCGGAATCGCCCTCATCGGATTCGGAAGCGGATCTGGTCAAGACAAAGCCAGAATCGCCGCCGAAAACGCCATTTCCAGCCCATTGCTCGAGGCTTCTATATCGGGCGCCAGGCGCGCCATCTGCGCCGTTACGTGCGGTGCTAACGTCTCGCTATATGAGGCGCAGGAATGCGTGAACCGCATCATTGAGCAAGCCGGATCAACCATCGACATCAAATTCGGCGTCTCGATCAACGAACAGCTCACCGATACGATCCTTATCTCGGTCATAGCGAGTGACTTCACCGAAGAATTCGACTTCACCTCCGTTCCGACATACACAATGCCGAAGAAAGAAGAAGTCGGTAACTCCGTTGAAGAGACGAAGGCCAAAGAAATCGGCGAGGAACTCAAGGAAGAGAAATCCGCTGAACCGGAATCCTCCATCGCTGAGTCCATCCTTCCTGACTTCCTTAAAGGAAAGATCGATTTCGGAAATAACTAAGATTGTTTTATCCCCTTTGGGGATATGACATACAAGCAACGACGAAGACACGACCAAGTAGCAAACAACAGAGAGTCATCCTAGGCTGAGAGATGACACGCGAAAGGCCATCACTTCCGAGCGCGTTCCCCGAATTAAGTAGGGGAGCCGAATCCATCCGCGTTAAGGATGAAGATAAGTGCGGGAAATATTCCCGAATTAAGGTGGTAACACGCGGAAGCGCCCTTACTAGGACGCTTTCTTTATTTCTAAAAGGAAATTCAAAATGGAACTCAAAGACACATTACTCATGCCAAAGACCCCCTTCGAAATGAGGGGAAACCTCAATGTAAAGGAACCCAAATTCATCGAAAAATGGGAAAAGATGGATTTGTATAAGGAGATGAACAAGGACCGCCATAACGGAACTTTCATGCTTCACGATGGCCCGCCTTACGCTAACGGCAACATCCATTGCGGCCACATGCTCAACCGCTTGTTAAAGGACTTCGTCATTCGTTATAAGAATATGTGCGGATATGAAACCCCCTTCATCTTTGGCTGGGATACGCACGGCCTTCCGATCGAGGTCAAAGTCACTCAAAGCGGCGTTAACCGCAAGACAACCCCCATCACCGAGTTCCGCTCCATCTGCGCCGAATACGCCAAAAAGCAGGTCGCCAATCAAAAAGGCCAGGTCAAGAGGCTCGGCGTCATGGGCGACTACGATCACCCTTACCTCACCCTTTTGAAAGAATACGAGGCTAGGCAAATCGATGTCTTCGCCAAGATGGCGATGAAAGGTCTCATCTTCAAAGGCGTCAAACCGGTTTATTGGTCTCCTTCGAGCGAATCTGCTTTAGCAGAAGCCGAAATCGAATACAAAGACATCGCCGCTAGGACGATGTACGTCGCTTTTGATGTCGCCGACGGAAAAGATGTTTTGCCAAGTGATGCCAAGGTCGTCATTTGGACAACCACCCCGTGGACAATCCCGGCTGACCTTGCCGTCACTCTCAACCCTCGCTTTGAATATTCCTTATTCCAGACAAACAAAGGAAAGCTTCTCTTCTTAACATCCGCCAAGGAACGTTTAGTCGAAGAACTCGGCCTCACTGAATGCGAAGAGCTTCTCCATTTCCATGGGCAAGATCTCGAATACGTTGTTTTGCAGCATCCTTTATACGCCAATAGGACCAGCACCCTCATCGTTAACTCTTATGTCACCGATGATTCCGGTACCGGATGCGTCCATACGGCCCCTGACCACGGTCTTGACGACTTCAATGCCTGTATGAAATATGGCATCAAGCCGTTCTGCCCAGTCGACGAAAAAGGCGTCCTCCGTTTAGAAGAGGGCGATCCGCTCAACGGCCTTTTCTATGAAGTCGCCAACGATAGAGTGGTGGAAATGCTTGAAGCCAATGGCCATCTTCTTAAGGAAGTCGACATCGTTCATAGCTATCCGCATGACTGGAGGACCAAAAAGCCGGTTATCTTCCGCGCCACCCCGCAGTGGTTCTGCTCCATCGATCCGATTAGGCAGGATCTTTTAGACGCCATCCACAAGATCAAATGGGTCCCATCATGGGGTGAAAACAAGATGGTCAACATGATCAAAGACCGCGCCGACTGGTGCATCTCCCGTCAACGTGCTTGGGGCGTTCCGCTTCCGATCATCTATAACGAAGACGGCTCACCCATTCTCGAAGAGAATGTCTTTAAGCATATCCGCGATTTGATCGCCGAATACGGTTCCAACGTTTGGTTTGAAAAAGACGTCAAAGACCTCCTTCCGGAAGGATATAAGAACGAAAAATCCCCGAATGGAAACTTCACCAAAGAAACCGACATCATGGACGTTTGGTTCGACTCCGGATCTTCTTGGAATGGCGTCTTGAACGAACGCGGACTCCTTTATCCGGCCGACCTTTATCTTGAAGGTAACGATCAGTATCGTGGCTGGTTCAACGCCTCGCTTATTCTTTCCATGGCCGTTAACGGTGTCTCTCCATTTAAGACCTGCTTGACCCATGGCTGGGTTATGGACGACAACTGGCAGAAGATGAGCAAGAGCAGCGGAAATGGCATTGACCCAAGCAAAATCGCCAATCAGTTCGGCGCCGATTTGCTCCGTCTCTGGGCTTCTTTGGTTAACTACCAGGCCGACGTCCGCATCAGCGAATCTATCATCCAAACCATCTCCGAGACCTATAGAAAGATCCGCAACACCTTCAAGTTCATGCTCGGAAACCTCCAAAACGGCGATAAAGAGTTCGTTTTGGCGAAAAATCCAGAGCTCTCTCCTCTTGATAAGCTCATCATGGCTGAACTCGAAGCCGTCAAAAACCGCGCTTTGGATGCCTATGAATCTTATGACTTCTCTGTCGCCGTCAACGCTATCATCGGTTTCTTGACTGGAGACCTCAGCTCCTTCTATCTCGATGTTTGTAAAGACGCCTTATATTGCGATGCCTACGATTCCAAACGTAGAGAAGCCATCCAATACGTCATCTATAACTGCACTAAAGATATCTGCTTGCTCCTCACCCCGGTTTTAAGTTTCACCATGGATGAGGTTTACGCCAATATCCCGCTCGTTAGCAAAGCTAACCCGCAATTAGACGATATGCCGAAGAAGAGCAACGTCTACACCAAAGAAGATCTTGAGACCCTCGCTTCTTTGAAAAAGACCCGCGATATGGCCCTTAAGGTTTTGGAAGAAGCACGCGCCGAAGGAAAGATCGGCGATCCGAGCGGTGCCGTCTTATCCTTCAAGGTTTCCGATCCAAAGGTTCGCGAGATCTTATCCACCTCCGGAGCCCACAATTACTTCAAGGTTTCCGGCCTTTCCGTCACCGAAGGCGAAGATTCCGTCACCCTTGAAGTTGCTTCTGGCTGCGTCTGCCCAAGATGCCGTCTCCACTTCGAATCCGATATGGTTAACGAAAAAGGACTCTGCTATCGCTGCGCCGACGCCGTGAAAGGACTCGATTTATGAGCGAAAACGGAGCAAAAAAGAAAGAATTGACGCCTGAACAAAAGAAAATCGCCTTTAGGGACACGGTTATCTTCGCGGCGATGGCTGTTTTGCTTTTCATAATCGACATCGTCTCCAAATGGATCGTGCAGTCTACCTGCGTGCCAGGCGAGCAACACGCCATTATCCCAAATTTCCTTTACGTCACCCTTAGTTACAACACCGGTGTGGCCTTTGGATTAGGCGATAACCTAAGATGGCTCAACATCATCATCTCCATCGTCATGTCGGCTGGACTTATCTTCTACTACGTCTATGCCTGGAAAGACCTTAAACGCTTTATGAAGGCCGTTATCGCCCTTCTTATCGCTGGAGCGGTCGGAAACATGATTGATAGATGTTTCTATTGGAACGCTACGACCGGTTTCAATGGCGTCATCGACTTCATTCAGTTCTATTTGGCTGGCGGACCCGGGGCCAAAACCAACGTTATCAACCCCTTCGCCACCTTCAATATCGCCGATAGCTGCTTGGTGATCGGCATCATCATGTTCTTGATCGCCATGGTCATCGACTGGATTAAGAATCCTCATAATGAGGATTTATCTAAGGATCCTCGCCACAAAGAGTCTGTGCGTGATGAGCAACCGACGCGCCAAAAAGGCGTGGAAGCCAAGGAAAGAGACGAAGCCTACTACCAAGAACATCCCGAGGATCGCCCTCAATGAGCAAATATATCGTTGAAAAAGAAAACGACGGCAAAAGGCTTGATGAAGTCCTCTTTTCTCTTGGGGCGGCTTCAAGCCGCAGCAAAGTCCAGACTTTGATCAAAGATGGACTCGTCACCGTTAACGACAAGACGGTGAAACCCCATTTTTGGCTTAAAGAAGGAGATGTGGTGGAATATACCCTTGATCTTCGCAACCAAACAACGGAGTTAAAGCCTGAATATTTCGAGATACCGATCGTTTATGAAGATGATGACGTCATCGTCATCGATAAGCCGGCCGGACTCGTCGTTCATCCAGGAAACGGACACCAGGAAGGCACGCTGGTCAACGCTCTTATTGGGCGCGACATGAAACTAGGGCGCGCGAAAGACCCCATTAGACCGGGTTTAGTGCATCGAATCGATAAAGACACCAGCGGTCTCCTCGTCATCGCTAAAAACGATGAATCCTTGGATTATTTATCCGCTCAGCTAAGCGATCACTCCATGCACCGCGAATATTTGGCCTTAGTTAAAGGAATCATCTATGAGGATGAAGGAAAAATCGACGCTCCGATAGGACGCGACAAAATGCATCCCCTTAAGAACTGCGTCGATGTTAGAGACGGCAAAGAATCCGTCACCTTCTTCAAAGTCATCAAGAGATATCGCGACTCCGACTGCACTTTGATATCCTGCCGCTTAAAAACTGGAAGGACCCATCAAATCAGGGTCCATATGGAATATATCGATCATCCCGTCATCGGAGATCCTTTATATGGAAGCGGCAACAGGAAGATATACGATAAAGGGCAGTTGCTTCACGCATATCGCATAACGTTTAAACATCCGAAAACCCACAAAGAAGTCAGCTTCGAAGCCCCTCTTCCGAAGCATTTTCAGGACGTCTTGGACACCTTACTTCAGTAGCCTATATATTTATATATAAGGATATAGTGTGGAGGAGGCTCCTCGTTAAATTGACCCTCATTAATGGGGATTTTTACTATGAATTTGCATATAATTAGATTATAAAATATTCAAAATATCTCCCAAATGTGCAAAATATTTGCATATTAATTAATTATAATATGTGCAAATAAATTGGCTTTTGCATATAAAACTTATAAAATATATGTGAGTGGAGGTATCTTATGAGAAAATTTGATTACTCTTTTTTGAAACTAGGAATGGTCCCGGCTGAATTGATTGATGTTACCAATGGCATTAATTCTTTTCGTATCGCTTCAAATGAAAGAAAAGAAAGATTCAAGGAGATATTTACTGAACTTGAGAAGGTTGCAAGAATTCAGTCTATCAAAAGCTCAAATGCTATTGAAGGTATTGTGACAACCGATCAAAGAATCAGAGATATCGTTAACGGAAATAGCGCACCTTTAAACCACAACGAAGCAGAGATTGCTGGCTATCGTGATTGCCTTAACAAAATTCACACAAGCCATAATTCGATGCAGGTCAACGAAGAAACGATATTATCACTCCATAAACAGTTGATGTCTGTCGCTAATTACGATTTTGGAGGACAATACAAAGATACGGACAATGTCATAATGGAAATAGACACATACGGAAATAGAAGGGTTAGATTTAGACCAATTCCTGCAAGTGAGACAAAGCAAGCAATGGAGCAGTTGGTCCTTGCTTACATGGATGCCTATAACCAAGGGGTGAATTCATTGCTATTGATTCCATGCTTTATTCTAGATTTCCTTTGTGTTCATCCATTTAGAGACGGAAATGGAAGAATGAGCAGATTACTTACTTTGCTTCTTTTATATAAAGCAGGTTTTGATGCTGGGAAATACATATCCTACGAGGAGCAAATCAACAAAGACAAAGCCTATTATTATGAAGCATTGAGAAGATCAAGTGAAAAATGGGACACCAATGAAAATGATTACTTCCCATTTTTAAGCAATTCATTATTCACTTTGTTTAGTTGCTATAAGGAATTAGATAAACGATTTGCCGTTGTCAACTCAAAGAAAATAACTAAAAAAGGCAGGATTGAAGCGACCATCATGAATAGTATAACTCCTTTGACAAAGGAACAGATTTGCTTAATACTTCCTGATGTCTCGCGCACTACCGTTGAAGCAGTTTTATCTCAGTTAATGAAAGATGGAAAGATTGTGAAACACGGAAATACTAGAAATGCGATGTATACGCATAAATAAAAATAAATTAGATTGGCATCTACTAAAAAAGTAGGTGCTTTTCTTATGATAAAATCCCCTAAAAGAACATATTTTTTAGGCGATAATCGTAATATGAAGGTAAAAAATGATAGACATTATGATAACTTTGGGAGGTCAGCCTTGCTTTTTTACCAATTTACCCTCGCTATCGTTACTGCCCTGATAGGCATCTTAATTAGGGATTTATTAAACACCAGTCACTTAAATATGATTGATTTTTTATCATAAACATCGTTTTTTCTCGTAAAAAAATGTAAAATATGAGAGAAAGTAGGTGAGATTATGAGATATTTTGATTATTCACGTCTTAACTCAATGAAATTTGGTTCAGACATTATAAGTTTATTAACCAATATCCATGAAGCCAAAGGGAGACAAGAATTATATCTTTCTCAGAAACCAGAAGAGCTTGGCAGATTGGTAGAGATCACTAAAGCCCAATCAACTGAAGCTAGCAACGCTATTGAAGGAATCAAAACTACTAATACCAGATTGAGACAACTTGTAGAGAAAAAGACTACTCCGAAAAATAGAAATGAAGAAGAGATAGCTGGATATAGAGATGCGCTTAACATCATACATGATAGTTTTGAATATATTCCATTGACACCAAATTACATTTTACAATTGCACAAAATTCTTTTAAGTCATGTAAAAGGAAATGATTATGGTGGAAAATATAAAAACACTCAAAATCAAATCTCAGGAACAGACGAAAACGGTAATGATTATTTAATCTTCATGCCTTTAGCACCTTATGAAACACCATTAGCTATTGAAAATTTATGCGAAACATATAATAAAGCCATCGAAGAAGGAACTATCGATCCATTAATCTTAATTCCGATCTTTATCCATGATTTCTTGTGCATCCATCCTTTTAGAGATGGTAACGGTAGGATGTCTAGACTATTAACAACTTTGCTTCTTTATAG
>JAKSUL010000001.1 GCA_024409055.1 Bacilli bacterium | reverse complement strand
GCATTTTCTTATTTCATATATTGTGAGATATCTAGCCACTCGCCCATTTCGAAATCGCATTTATCATCATCGAGGATCAATGTTCCTTTCGCGGGGGTGAATGTCATTTCACTGAAATATACGGTTCCATCCACATCGTATAGGTCGACTCTAACAAATGGATATGGGGCGGCTAACTTCTCCGCCATCTTGACTAGCTCAGAGAAGTTTTCCGGTTTTTTAAGCGGATAATCAGTTTTCTTCCAGCCGTTGAATTGACTTCCATCAAATGGAATCCAGTCGATGTAGTAATTGTTGTAACGGATATCGACGCCGCGTCCTGTCACAACATATAAGGAACGAGCTTTTCCGTTGAACACGTGGATCTTGTATTCAGTTGGAAGATGTTCGTCGTCACCAATAAACTTCTCGATGATTATCTGAGGTTTTATTGGGCTGTAGTGGCGTTCTAATGTCATCTTTCCGTAATCGGTGGAGAGCCATTTATCAAATTTTTTCTTTGCCTCAGCCATATCGATTTTGGCTTTGTCTTTTACGATCATGTTAAAACCGGAAGCGTGGCTACATTTCATCACGAAACGATCAGGCAATTTAGAGAAGTCGATATCCTCGAAGCGGTCGAAAACCCCTAAGCAAGGGATGAGCCTATTGCCGTATCCTTGCTCTTTGACGTAATCCCGAACGCCAACGCGTCCGGCGCAGCGGGAGACTTCCTTGTTTTTGGGATAAACGAAAAGACGGAGGTACTGAAGTTTTTCCGTATAGCGGACCGGATTCTTCAAATTGCACTTATGGTGGGTGATGTATTTATATTGATACTTCACATACCAAGTTGGGGATATGGCCTTGACTACGTTTCTCCAAGGAGCCACCAAAGCTCTTTTGAATTTATTTTCTTTTAGATTTGGATTAGGCATTTGGATCCTCCGCTTTATGACCTGGCGCGAATGAACGCACAAGCTTTTCTTTGCTTAGATATAGACCGCCGACAAAGATGATTCCGTCGACGAAGACCATAACGACCAATTCGAGGACGTATATTAGCCAAAGCTCAACGTCAGAGGCGTTCTTGATCACCATGTTTTCGAAGAATGAGTGGCCTCCTGAAGCTAATGGGCTATTGGCATTTGCCACGAAGAAAGTCAAAGCGGCAATGACGATTCCGAACAAAACTATTTTCAGATTGTTCTTATTGAAGATGGCGGCCTTTGAATATTCGCGTGTGTTCCAAAGAAGGAAGACAAGGATTAAGACGTCTGTTATTCCGGTTCCGATAGCAACGCCTAAAGCGGGGCGACCGTTCATGCTGTTAAAAGCCATTCCTAACGCAATTGATAGCGCGACATTCAAGACTAGTCCGATCGCAATGGTGTATAAGTAGATTTTCTCTTTTTTCATCGGGATGAGGATTTCTGTATACACGTTATCTGCGATTGAGTATGTAAGCATCATTATGGCCAGCAACACCAAGACAAGGTTGGCGTCGTTATAACCTCCGACTTCATAGTTACCTGAGATAAGGGCGGTAATAGGTCCTGACATCGTTGCCATAGTGGCGATTGCCGGTATGGCAATGAAAAAAGTGATGTTATGGGAATAACGAATGAGGTTTCTGAAGAACTGCTTGTTCTCCATGTTGTAGTAGTGGTTGGCCCTTGGCATGAAAACGGCGTATAAGGATGTGATGATCGTGATGATGATATCGATTCCCTTAACGCCGACGGAGTAGGAGCCAACGGCGCCTTTGCTAGAATCGATAAAGCCAAGGATCAAAGTGTCAGTTTCGTTATAAGCGGTTAGGGCCATCGAGATGAGGAAAAGAACTCCTAACGGTTTTAAGAATGGTTTGAAATCGTATTTGCCTTCTTTCTTGAGGGATACGTATTTTGGCAAAACCAAGCAATTGCAGATCGCGGTGATGACGGTCGAAAGAATCGTTATCGTCGCGTAAATATAAATGCTGGTTTTGGCTTCGGTAATAAAAGCGAAGGTTAACGCGGCCGCCAAAGCGATCGAAACGATTGAGCGAACCGTGATGTAGAAGTGTTTTTCTAAAACGATATAGACCCATTCAAACGAGAACACACCGACCAAGAAGTTTATGGAAAGAATGAATATGAGGGACGTATAGTTGACGTTTTGACCATCCAAAACCGTGTTCGGAGTCGATAGATAGTTCCACATGCAAGCAACGAGGACGCAAAGGATGGCGAAACTGATTAGCGTCATTATGGCCTGGAGGATGAAGAAGAGCTGAACGTTGTGGGAGAAGGCCTTTTTATCGTTTTTGACTTTGCCGCATTCTCTGATGGCGATATTGGGGATAGATATCTTGGCCAAAATGACGAAGTAATATACGAAAGTGTTGGCCCAGGTGTAGGCTCCCATTCCGGAATCGCGGAACATGCGGCAGACAAACGGGAACGTAATGAAAGAAAGGACCGTCATCGTTATGGTCCTGATGAGGTTCATTATTACGTTCGTGCGAACGTTATTGGAGTTTTGCTTCGCAGAGCTATCAATAGGCGTTTTGCTGACTTCCATGTAGGGAGATTATATACTCAGTCACTATTTTTGAATAAAAATAAGATTAAAGTTTGGAAATAAAGTCGAAAACTCTGCCGGAAACAGAATCTGATGAGTATAAAGATTTCAATTTATCTTTCGAATTGTTATCGACTAGATTGATGAGGTGTCCTTCTTCGTTCAAATGCGATTTGAAGAAGGAGAACATCTCTTTCTCTACGTCGTTTCCATCGATCCAGTTTATGGATTCTTCGAATTTTTCTTTCAATACGCTATGAGCGGTGGAAAGAATTGGGTTCCCCGTCGCTAAATATTCGATCATCTTAGAAGGAACTGAATGTTTATCGAGCTCTTCACTATATGGACGTGGGTTGATTAATAGAGAAGCTCCGTTTTCTAAAGCGAGGTTAGTTTCTTTCGACACTTGGCCCAAATAGACGATACGGGTATCGATTTTTTGAAGGGAATCTATCTCTTTTTCCAAGGCGCCATGCCCAGCTATAACCATTTGGTAATCGGCTTTAGAAGCCATGAACGCAGAGATCATCGATTTGACGCCGTATCTTTCAAACAAAGCTCCGCCGAAATAGAAGTATGGTTTCTCTCTTTTTAGAGGTTCGACCTTCTTGTCGTCTAATAATCCTTCAAAGACAACATGAGGTTTATCTTTGCCTCCAAATAGTTCGACCAAACTTTCGGATAACGCTATAAATCCATCGGCGTCTTTCGATTCTTCGAATACACTATCGATATAAGAAGAGGAAACTCCGGTGATGTTTTGCGGGTTATCGGTCAAAATGGCAACTTTTCTTAATCCTTTGGACCTAGCGATTTTTCCGGCAATCTTAGAAACCAAAACATTCATCGAATCGTAGACGACTACTGGAGCATCCATGAATTCTATGGAAGAGATGACTTTGTTCGGGAATACGAAATACTTGGCCAGCTTATTTTTGGGAGTTGGGGAATAGTGATAAATTCCATTGTCCGTTTTCAGGGAATTTGACCATGCTGGCGGGAGCGAAATAACGGTCATGTCAAATGACCTCTCTAAACATCCTATTAGTCTAGCGTGGAAATTTTGGCCGGCTGGATTGATTGGTTTCCCTTCTTTGATGAGGACATTAAAATCTTCGTCTTTCAAGGCCGTTGTTATGTAGATAATCTTATTTTTGCCCATCAAGAAACTCCTTGAATTTTTCTATATGGAATTGAGCGCTTATTTCCATGGTGTTCAATTTAGCAGTTGCGATAGCGGATTTTTCCATCTCGATGTCGCCGACCGATTTTATTGCGCTAACGATTTTTTCTTCATCGTCTAACGGCACAACGTACCCGTTCTTTCCGTTTTCAATGAGGTGCTTTGCGGCGTTTACTTGATCCGAAGAAATAACTGGCAGTCCTTGGGATAAAGCTTCATTGATTACGTGACCGTATATGTCTTCTTTGCTTAAGAAAACAAACGCATCGGAAGCGCGGTATAACTCAAAAAGTTCGTCGTGTGGCTTATAAGGAAGTAAGACAACGTTCTTTAGCCCAAGCGTTTTTATTTCTTCAAGGTACTGCTCTTTTAGTTTGCCTTCCCCTGTTATGACCAAAGTCCAGTCAGAGGGAACTTTTTTCCATATCGCGATTAATTCCTCGTAGTTTTTTCTCTCGATGAATTGTCCAGAAGAGATAAAGATTTTTTCGCCATTTAAGGAAAGTTTCTTCCTGAGAGCGAGTTTTTCTTCGTATGTGCAAGGCCTATCGAGGACGTCTTTATCAAAAATAGAGGAATAAGGGTAGATTGTGATTTTGTCTTTGTCTGCGCCGTAATGGACTAGATATTCGGCTGAATTTTCGTCCGGGCAATAGTAAGCAGTCGCGCCTTTGATGTATTTGGATTTGAACCACTTTTTAAGCGGGTTTTCTTTTACTTTCGCGATGCCTCCATTTATGTAGAGGATGTATGGCTTATGATGGCGTTTCAAATATGAGATGACGTGTCTTTCGCTAACCGTTCTATATCCGTTCATGACCAAAAGGTCATAATCGCTTTTTGCAATGATTCTTTTTGGCTCGGGGGTCCAGTTATTATGGGTCCCCAAAACTATGGTCTTTTTGCAGAATGTGGCTTTAAAGTTTTCGATCTTCCTTCCGTAGAAAACAGAGTTTCTTCCAAATTCACTAGCCCTTTCAAATGTCACTTCCAAGTCACAAGATTTTCCGAGTTCGTTAAAAAAGTCGACTTTGTATGGAGCGGGATGGTTAAAAAGCCAAAAAACTTTCATATGCGTAAGTATAACGCACACGCAAGCCCTCGAAAAACTTATAATGTATATATGATTCGCGATTGGAAAAATCTTTTCGACTACGTAAAAGCGCAAGACTACTCAAAAACGCTCCATGCTTTTTTGGATGAGGAATACTCAAAGGGCATTTGTTATCCCAGCAGAGACCTCGTCTACAACGCTTTTGCTTTGACTAAACCCGAGGATCTAAAAGTGGTGATCATCGGACAAGACCCATATCACAACCCAGGGCAGGCAATGGGATTATCTTTTTCCGTTCCAAATGGAATGGAGCTTCCGCCTTCTTTGGTGAATATCTACAAAGAAATTCAAAATGACATCGGAATAAAGATGAATTTTGAAAATGGCGATTTGACTCCTTGGGCGAAACAAGGCGTCCTCCTTTTAAACGCTTATCTCTCCGTTAGGGCCGGGCAACCTCTATCGCATAAAAGAGATGAGTATGAGCATTTCATCGCGGACGTTATGCGATATTTGGATAATTTGGATCAGCCCATCGTCTTTATGCTTTGGGGGTCATTCGCGAAAAGATACTCTGCCATGGTCCATAACAAAAAGCATTTCATCGTTGCGTGTTCCCACCCATCGCCATTATCGGCCAATAGGGGCGGTTGGTTTGGCCAAAAGCCTTTTTCACGCTGCAATTCATTTCTTGAAGAAAACGGTTCCTCTCCTATTGACTGGGGCAACCGATAGACTAAACTTTTTCTATCCGGAGCTCACCAGAGTGGGCTGAGAGGGGCTTTGTGCAAGCTCGACGGCACCTGATCCAGGTAATTCTGGCGGAGGTAAATGTTTTTTCCTCCGAGGGCGTTTTATCCATTGGAGGTTTTTTATTTTTATGGGTGAAAACAAGAAAAAAATCGATTGGGGTTTCCTGATCGGCGCTCTCGCTTATGTTGCGGGTTTGGCGTTTTTATTCGCTCCGCTTTATGTCTATGAGACAAAAGTGGTTATCGACGGAGTTAAGGTGAAGACAAAGTTTAACCTTAATTTGATTGGGCTCTTCGGCGATAAGATGCCGAATTCGGCGGCTGTTATCGTTCTATTAGTCCTTTTAGGACTTGGCGCAGCTTTATTCCTTTTAGGGAAGATACTAAAGAAAGGCAAAGACGGGTTATTAGTGGGCTCCGCTTTTGCCGGCCTTTTCTCCATAATTGTCATGTTCTTCGAAAGAGAAATCTTTAATGATTTAGCCCCGAAAGTTATCGAACACTATAACGGAATTGAAATGGGGTGGGGATCATCCGTCTTCTTCGTGATGGTTGGGGTCGCCGTCATTTGCGCTATTTCTTCCACATCCTACTCGCAAGAAAACGATATTAGGGCTCTTGCCGAAGATGGAATTCTCGTGGCCGCGGCCTTTGCTCTTAACTTCATCAAAATCCCTGTTTCGGGTTCTGGATCCATCAATCTCCAAATGCTTCCTCTTATGATAATCGCCTTAAGAAGGGGCCCCGTGCACGGATTAATCGGTGGCGGAATTGTATATGGACTCCTCACATGCATCACCGATGGATACGGAATGAGCACGTTTCCGTATGACTATTTCATCGGATTTGGCTCCGTCTTCTTCATGGGATTCTTCCGTAAATGGATTCTCCCAACCGATCAAAGCGGCTACAATGTTCGCGCCATAATTCTCATCATTGTGACCGGTGCCGTTTCGACGTTTATCCGTTTTGTCGGCGGATGTACATCCTCTATGGTTTTATACAAATACACTCTAGAAGCCGCTATGGCTTATAATGCCATTTACATCCCGGTTTCCGGGGCTGCCGCTGTTGTGGTTCTTTGCTTCTTGCAAGGGCCTCTTGCCGCTATTTCGCGCCGTTTCCCGGCTAAGAAAGCCGCATAATTCTTCTTTACTTAGTAAAGATATTTAGCAAAAAAGAATCTCCTCGTGGTATATTCTCAATACTTGAGGAGATTTTTTATGTCCGAAGAAGAGAAAAAAGAAACCCCAGTCGTCGAAGAAGCCCCGACTGAGGAAGAAGAATTTGCTGATTTCAAGAAGCCAGAACCGGTCGTTGAAGAAAAACCGGCCGAAGAAGCCGCCGAAGCCGCCACCGTAGAAGCTGCTGAGGAAGAAAAGAAAGAAGAAGAGCCAGAGGAAGTCGAAGAACCGACCCCGACCGTCTTCGAATATGACGCTGATCCGCTTCAAAACATCGAGGATCAAAGAGTTGCTTTCTTCAAAGATTACAAAGGCTCGAACAAATGGAAAATATTGGCCACCGTCATTGCCTTGTTCGCCATTGTCGCAGGTTGGATTCTCCCGACCCAGTTCATTCCGAACGTCGGCATCTACTTTGCAATCGGTATCGCCATTCTTGCCGTTATCGGATTAGCGGTGTTTAGTTTCCTTTCTCGTAAGAACATCGAGAAGAAGATGAAAGCTTACTTCCAAAACTACTACGACCGCTCTTACCAATACGCCATGGAAGGACTTCCGATTGAGGGATTCAAAGGCGATTTAGACCAAAAATTGAGCGATGAGGAATTCAATGCCTGCGCTTTATACGATGATGTGTTTAAAATCGGCAGCCGTTATGGAACGACTTTCACCTATGACTCCGGAGAAGGCAAAATCGACTGCGCCATGATCGACGCCGCCGCTCAGGTAAAAGGCAAAAAAGCTCTTGAAACCGTCTTCGTCGGCAAATACCTAAGAATGCCGAACACCTATAACGGAAGCGGACTCGTCGTTTATTTCAAAGGAAACAAGAGAGCTCTTCCTCCGACCAACGTTTCTGGATTAAACGTCTTGGAAGAGAATGCCAAAATGGTGATTTATGGTGAAGAATCCGAAAGAAAATACATCTCTAGGGAAATCAGAAAAGCCTTCACCGATGTAAGGACAAACAAGATTCTTGTTGATGTCGCCATCGCCATCAAACCTGGGAAAACATATTTCCTCTTGGGCTACGAAGACGATTTGATGGTCATCCCGCTTCAAAACGCATTCAACCCGAACCCGTTAAAAGAATTCAAAGCAAATGTCGGCGAATTCTTGGCTATGGGTGCCTTATTCAACAAATAAAACAAGCAAGCCCGGTCCGTTAAGGATCGGGTTTTCTCTTGCTTGCTCTTGAATAGAATAATTCAAGGTTTACAATGAACTCGAGTTGAGAAGATTAATCTTCTCTCGCTGGTATAGTTATGAACGAAAAACAGGATGCTCGTTTCGCGAGATGGATCAAGGTCCAAGCTTATAAGCACGACGGCTCTCTGCATAGGCAGTGGAGCCCCTCTTTCGTGGTGGAAGAAACCGATGATTACTGGGTTCTTTGTTCTCGTGGCAGTTCCGTCACCGAGAACAATGGACGCCGCTGGGTGACTAGAGAACATGCCGTCTTCATCCTCTTCAAAAAGAAATGGATGAATGTCATCGCTATGTTCAAAGAGGGCGGTGGCATTTGCTACTACGTCAATATCGCGAGTCCGGCCGTCTTAGATAATGGATACTTGAAATATATCGATTACGATTTGGATGTTAAGTTATATCCGGACATGGTGGTTAAGACCTTGGATGAAAAGGAATTCGAGAGGCACGTCGATACGTATGGTTACGGCGAAAAACTCACGAAAGTCATCCTTGGCGCCAAAGACAAAGTCCTTTCCATGATATCGGAACGCGTCTTTCCGTTCGTCGATGAAGACATCGCTAAACTTTTCGATGAGTTCTCGTTGATGACGAAGCCGATTCCGAACCGCAAATAACAATTTTTATCTCCCTCTTTAAGAGGGTGATATAATCCCACCTGTTTATGAGCGAAGTTGTAATTAAAACCTCTAGCAAAGAAGAAACGAGAAAACTCGGTCTTCTAATCGCCTCCAACCTTCAAAGGGGCGATGTTATTTTGCTAAAAGGTGATTTAGGAGCCGGCAAGACCACATTGGTTGGCGGCGTGGCTGAAGGGCTGAATGTCAAAGAAGACGTCATATCTCCGACGTTCAACATAATGAAATGCTATTTCAAGGGAACTATCCCTCTTTATCACATCGATGCGTATCGCCTTGAAAACCAAAACATCGAAATTGGATTAGACGAGTATATCGAAGGCGACGGTGTTTGTTTTATTGAGTGGCCGGTCTTTATCGAGAAATTGATTCCTGAAGATAATTTAGTCGTCACTTTGAAAAACATCGGTGGCGACAATCGCGAAATAACGATTTCGTCCGATTCGGCCAATTTTGACCGCCTCATTTCTTCTATTAAGGAGGCATTCCATGATTGATTTGCTTTTGGATTCTTCCAATACCGATCTTGCCGTCGGCATTTCCAAAAACGGCGTTTTGATCGATTCCGTCTCTTACCAAGCTTGGCAAAGGCAGTCCGAGTTGATGGTCGATGAAATCGATAAGATTTTGAATAAGCACGAAATTACAAGAAAGGATATCTCTTCCGTTTCTGTGACCAAGGGCCCAGGATCCTACACCGGAGTCCGTATTGCGATGACCATCGCTAAAACCGTGGCCTTGGCTTTAGATTGCCCTTTATATGTTTCTAGCTCTTTAGAAGCCATGAGATTTGAAGAAGAGCCGACCATCGCCATCGTAAACGCAAGAAGCAAAAGAAGCTATGTCGGGGTTTACCAAGGCAAAAAAGCCATTGTCGCTGACTGCATTATGGATAACGCTTCGCTTCTTCAATATATAGACGCCCACCCTGATTTCGTTATTTCCGGCGATGTCGGGTATTTGGAAATCGAAGGAAAACGCGTCAATGTCATGGCCAATTTAGCTAACGCCATCGACGAGGATCATCTTGTCGAAGAGCCGTTAGGCGCAAGGCCGATTTACCTTAAGGACGCCTATGAATCCGAGACCAAGATCATTGTTCGCAAAATGAATACGGCCGATATTCCTTCTGTCTGCGAAATCGAAAAGGCCTGTTTCAAAAACCCATATACAGAAGAACAAATCACATATGAGCTAATGAATAATCCGGTTGGTTACTTCTTCGTCGCCATCGCGGACGCCAAAGTCATCGGCTTCATTGATTTCATGGTTACGTTTGATTCCGCGACTATAAGCCAAATCGCCGTTGACGAGGCCTATAGAAAGAAAGGCGTTGGCACTTTGCTAATCGGCGAGATGGTCAAGGTGTGCAAGAGCCAAAAGGACGAAGTCGACTTCATCACTTTGGAAGTTAGAAAATCAAATGAGAACGCCCATCGATTCTATAAGAGACACGCCTTTGAGGACATCGTAACGAAGAAGGCATATTACGATGATGGGGAAGATGCCATTTACATGGTAAGGAGTATCGTCAATGACTAGGATCTTAGCTATCGAATCTAGCTGCGACGAAACAAGCGTCGCCATCACCCAAGACGGTGAACTATTGAGCAATATCGTCGCCACTCAGATTTCCGTTCACGAAAAATACGGTGGCGTCATGCCCGAAATCGCTTCAAGGCTTCACACAGAGAATATAACGATCTGTATCGAAGAGGCTTTGAGAAAAGCAAAATTGACCTTAGAGGACATCGATGCCTTCGCGGTCACTAGAGGCCCGGGACTAATTGGGTGCCTCCACGTTGGGCTTCAAGCCGCCAAAACGTTAGCGATGCTTTATAAGAAGCCGCTCATCCCGGTTCATCACTTGGCTGGGCACATCTATGCGAACGAGTACGTAGGAGAATTAAAGTTTCCGCTTCTATGCGTCGTCGTCTCGGGCGGAAATACAGAGCTCGTCATTATGCGTGGCGATATGGACTTCGAAATCGTCGGGGAAACAAAAGACGACGCAGTCGGAGAATGCTACGACAAAGTCGCCCGTGTGTTGGGACTCCCTTATCCGGGTGGCCTCCCAATTGATCAGCACGCCAAACTTGGTCAACACACATATAACCTTCCAAGGCCACAAAGCCCGGGGCCGTATGACTTCTCTTATTCGGGCTTAAAGACTTCGGTCATTAATCTCGTCAATCAGCTTAAGATGAAAGGCGAATTGGTAAGGCTCGACGATATGGCTCGTTCCTTCCAAGATGTCGCAATCGGCATGATTATGGAAAAAGCCATGGCCGCTGCGAAAGACTTCAACGTCAAGCAGATAGTCTTGGCCGGTGGCGTATCCGCTAACTCTTATCTACGCGATGAGATGAAAAAAGCGGTGGAGGGCACCGATATCGACTTAATCATCCCGCCGCTATGGTGCACGACCGATCAGGCTGCCATGATAGCCAAAGTCGCTGAGCATCTATACGTCAGAAAAACGTTCGCTCCTCTTAACCTTGGGGTAGACCCCAACTGGAAAATCGATCACTGGGACGATTTTCTCTCCTAATAACTACAAAAAAGACAATTAGTCTTTATACTAAAAATATGCAACCAAAAGCCATTACAGTGCGTGACCTCTACGCCGCTCATGCTTCAAAAGAGGACATTTCTAAATTAAGCCCCGTTCTTGTTGAAGGATGGGTCAGGACCAACCGCAGCAGCGGCCAGGTCGGTTTCATCGCGGTTAACGATGGTTCTTGCTTCAAAACCATCCAAGTTGTCTATGATTCCAAACTCCCGAATTTCGACAAAGTCGGACATATTTTGACCGGCGCTTGCATCGGGGTAAAAGGAACTATCGTTTTGACTCCGGAGATGAAACAACCGTTCGAACTTCATGCGACCGAAATCGTCGTCCTTGGAGACGTTGCTTCCGATTACCCACTTCAAAAGAAATTCCATTCTCTTGAATACTTAAGAGAGCTTTGCTATCTCCGTCCGAGGACCAATACATTCGCGGCCTTATATAGGGTCCGTTCCGTTTTGGCTCGCGGAATTCATGAATTCTTCCAAGACAAAGGGTTCGTCTACGTTCACACTCCGGAAATCACCGGTAATGACGCCGAAGGCGCCGGAAGCGTCTTCACTGTCGTCACCGATGCCAAGGATGCCTATAACGACTTCTTTGGTCGCAAAGCTTCGCTTACTGTCTCCGGACAGCTTCACGTCGAGGCCTTTGCTTTGGCTTTCCGTGATGTTTACACCTTCGGCCCGACTTTCCGTGCCGAGAAGAGCAACACCCCACGTCACGCTTCTGAGTTCTGGATGATTGAGCCGGAAATCGCCTTCGCTGATCTCGAAGATGACATGGTTCTCATGGAAGAGTGCATCAAATACTGCATCAAATACGTTATGGACAAATGCCCGGACGAAATGGATTTCTTCAACAACTTCATTTCCAAAGGATTGTTCGATAAGCTCAATGCCGTTTTAGCCACCCCGTTCACCAAAATGGAATATACGGATGGCATCAAAATCCTCCAAGAGGCCGTTAAGAACGGGCATAAGTTCGAGAACTCCAACATCGAATGGGGCATGGACTTGCAAAGCGAGCATGAGCGTTATTTGACGGAGGAAGTCGTCAAAGGACCGATGTTCCTCATCAACTACCCGAAAGAAATCAAAGCCTTCTATATGCGTGAAAACGATGACGGTAAGACTGTCGCCGCGTGTGACTGCCTTGTTCCTGGAGAAGGTGAAATAATCGGCGGTTCCCAAAGGGAAGAACGTTACGATATCCTCGAGAAGAAGATGGCCGCAATTGGAAACAAAGAAGGCCTTGAATGGTATCTCAACCTTCGTAAGTACGGCGGATGCATCCACAGCGGATTCGGCATCGGTTTCGATCGCCTTTTGATGTATATCACCGGCGTCGCCAACATCCGTGACACCGAACCGTTCCCAAGAACATCCAGCAACATTAAGTACTAATCGATATGGAAATAGAGAAGAAAGAAAAAATTGACCTAAGCAAGAAAGACATCGCTAGAAGGAGGATATTCATCCTCGGCGTTATTCTGGTTTTGGTTATGCTGATTCTTATTCTCATTGAGGTGTTTGACCTCTTCAGTAACACCCTTGGCCATTGATAGGAACAATTAAAAATAACGAGCCCGTGTTGTTGTCACGAGCTCGTTTTCTATTGTTCTGTCGGAAGGTTGTTTGTAGGAGTGTTTGCATCCTGAGTCTGAGTTGGTTCCGCTAAAGAACCAGGAGTAGATGCAAACGTGAAATCTTTAAGCGTTCTATCGGCGGCTTCTTTGGCGAATTTTTGAATGGCGAAGTAACGAGAGACAAACGCCTGAGTCGCCACCATTATCCAGCAGAAGGATGTTACGAAGAATATTGTTTCTAAGTAGTAGGGGATGTGTTCGGGCACGAATATTGGTCCGGCTCCTCCGTTATTGACTACCACTAAAGTGTGGAAGGTGATATTTAGGAAATTCCAAGACTGGGAAGTTTCGTTTACTCCGAATATGTAGAAGAGGTCATTCCCGAAGTAATAGAACATGTTTTCGCCCCAAGATTGCATTATGGCGCTTGAGATGACCCAGAGTAACAACCCGGCGATTCCTATTACGACGCCGATGAAGCTTTGTTTGAAGTAGAGGATCGAACTCTTCTTTGAAGCGTATTGCTTGTAGTGTTTTTCCTCGCAAACGACTTTGGTCGTAAGAACCTTTGTACAAAGAGAATTAACTCTCTTCGATTGATAGCTCATCGTTTTTCTAATCAAATATCCAACGCCTCCAGCGATGGCTAGAGTTAAGAGAAGGAATATGATGAGGAAAACTAGTAATCTTCTATCGTTTTCGGAGACCTCAATCGAGGCAAAAAGAGGTGAGTAAATCATTCTTCGTCCTCCTTTTGCTCGTCCGGCATCTGATCATCGAGAGGTAGCTCTTCCTGGACGGGGATCCTAAATGGGTCTTCTTCCTGAGAAAGGGGCTGCTGATTCTGATTCTCAATGAATTGGGGCTGAGGCTGAGTTTGTGGTTGGATTTGCGGCTGTTGGTAGTAAGGCTGCTGATATGGATTTGGCTGAGGTTGGAATTGAGCCTGAGGCATGGGCTGCGGTGGAACTTGAGGATTTGGCATCGGGGCAGCTCCAGGAGCAGGGAATCCTTGTTGACCAGGATAGTAATTGGTTTGCAAATAGACGTTTGTGGTCGGTTGCGGTGCCGGTTGGGAAATTGGGGCCGGTGCCGGAGTAGTCAATATTTCGTCAGCCCTAACGTCTTCATCAAACGGAGGAAAGATGGGCTCCCCTTTGAAGAAGTGGATTATGGCTTTGACGAGGTTGATCAAGAAGTTAACGATTCCATAGAAAACAGCGATGATCGCGAAAGCAACGATCATGAAGGGCAATAGGAGTGCGTATAGGAGGCCTAAGCCAAATCCTCTAAGAAACCTGTACATAAGACCTCTCTATTTTAGAGAACTATTTCCCTTTTTGTAGAGAAAAAGGAGATTGGCTATATAAGAAATAGCCATAGATACGCAATACATGAGGAACAAAGCCGGCTTTTGCCAGGGCGACAAACTAGGGTTAATTATGGCGAAAACAAAGATAGAAATTACGACCAATGCCCCGCCTATTACGAGGGACGTGACGTTGATTTTAGTGAAAATACCAAATAGAGATATGCAAGAAAAGTATATGGCGAAGCATAGTAACGCATAGCCCACGTTCCTCACCCCGCAGATTATTAACGCTGCCGAAATGATTGAAATGAGAATATCTAATGCCGGATAAATGAACTGAAGTTTTCCAATCTCTTTCTCTTTATCCTCGAATAAACCTGCCGTCATGAACAATGAGGAGATTGCGCTTTGCGCCATTGCATAAGCGATTATGAAAGAAGGAACTATGTCGGAGATATATGGATGAGTCTCTACTCCAAATGCCTTTTCGATCGAGAAGACCATGTCGATTCCGTATATAGCTTTTACGATTGGCAAAGATAAATAGGTGAATCCGATTTGGACAAGAGTCACGCCTAAGACGCATAAAGCGGTGGGTACGTCTCTTCTTTTTAGAAAGCCGAAAAGTAGTCCGGAACAAATAGCGGGGAATGTATAAAAGATTGTGGTGGAGAAATCCCAGGCGGTTATGGCAATACTTACGCCGATAGCGGCGAAAAGATAAATCGGCAGGTATTTGGCTTTGCAAAGTTTGGCCACCAAAGCACTTCCAAGAGGGACAACCAACATTATGAAGACGGCCCCAACCGGCAACAGTGTGGCTATCAAAGAGAAAACGGCGTTAACGGCGCACATCAGGCCCATAAACGCTATGTTTTCGATAGGGGTTTTCCTTTCTTTGAAGAAAGACATGAACAAATTGTATGTGTATTTTTTGCTTTTACGTAGTTTTTTTGCCCCTTTTTCGAAAAACTCCCCAATAGAATAGTGAGGGAGGCCGTGCAAACCGCCTATGCATACTCCTGGAACGTCCCCCATTCGTTCTTTTCCGGCCCCCCTCACCTTTTCCGTGTGAGAAAAAATGAGCGATTTTTAACTTAGTCACCCTTTCCTTATTTATAAGGAACTATTTGCGTAGTAAACTGAAGACCATGGATTATCGGTCTTTACTTAACGACGCTCAATTTAGGGCCGTCGAAACAAAATCTCAATACGTGCGCATAGTTGCCGGCGCGGGTTCAGGCAAAACGCGTGTTCTTACCTATAGAATTTCCTATTTGATGGAAATGATGGATGTTTTGCCGTCCCATATTTTGGCTATCGCCTTCACTAATAAAGTCGCCGCCGAAATGAAACAAAGGGTTTTGAAAATGAACCCCCAGTTCTCCAATCTTCTCCAGATTTCCACCTTCCACTCTTTCTGCGCCAAATTCTTGCGACAGGAACATAACGCTTTCTGCTATCCGATAGGATTCACTATCTATGATGAAGAAGACCAGAAGACTTTGATCAAAAATATCGGGGCAGATATGGGCCTAAAGAAGAGCGATGCCATTTTAAAGGCCGCTATTTCGTATATTTCTTCCAAAAAAGGAAGCGGCAAATATCCTGAAGACATCACTATCAGATTCGATTCTTTCGAAGGCGAATCAAAATGCCTAGAGATTTATCGCGAATACGAACGCCGCAAAACCGAAAACTTCGGTTTGGACTTCGACGATCTTCTCAATAAAACGGTTCAGATATTGGAAAACAATCCATCGATAAGATATGACTGGGCCAATCGTTTTGACCATATTCTCGTCGATGAGTTCCAGGACACCAACGATATCCAATATTATTTGCTCAAGCTTTTGATGCGCCCAGATTCAAATCTTTATGTTGTCGGTGATCCTGACCAGACGATTTATACCTGGAGAGGCGCCAACCAAAAGATTATGTTGGACTTCAACAGGAATTTCGCCAACGCCGAGACGATCATCCTCAATCAAAACTATCGTTCAACGAAAAATATTCTTAACGCCGCCAACAAACTCATCGCCTACAACAAGAAAAGGGTTCCGAAGGACCTTTTCACAAATGAACCCGGTGGAGACCCTGTTATTTGTCATAAGTTCGTGAGCCCTGAAGACGAAGCCAATTGGGTCTGTAACAAAATCCAAAGAATCAAAGATATAGATGGCACCTATAAAAACATCGCCGTATTATTCCGCAGCAGCTATGTCACCCGTCCTTTTGAACGCGTTTGCGCGATGAAAGGAATCAAATACGCGATATACGGTGGTCTCCGTTTCTATCAACGCCGCGAAATCAAAGACGTGCTCGCTTATTTCCGTCTTTTGGTCAATGAAAAAGATGATGTCGCGTTCGAGAGAATCGCCAACGTCCCAAGGCGCGGCGTTAGCGACGAGTCCTTAGAACTCCTCCAAGAAGAAGCTCAAAAAGCCGGTCTTTCTTGTTATGAGTACGTTCGTCAAATGGAACCTTCTACTACAGCTCTTAAACCGCGTGTTGCCACCTCGTTAAAGATTTTGGTCGATAGCCTCGACAAGACAAAAGAAGAATTGGCCGAGGGTTCCGAACTTTACTCCTCGATCCTAAAAAGGTTCATTACCAGCATTGGGTATTTCGATTACATCTCCAAAGAAGAAGATATCGATGAAGATCGCGTTGGAAACGTCAATTCTTTGTTCGATGACGTAACCCACTATATCGATGACAATCCAGACTCCACGTTTGACCAATATTTGCAGAACGTTTCTTTGCTCACGTCCCAAGACGAGATGAACGGTGGGGATTCCGTTTCATTCATGACCGTTCACATCGCCAAAGGCCTTGAATTCGACTACGTCTTTATTATTTGCATGAGCGACCAGGTTTTCCCAAGCCCAAGAGCTTTGCTGGAAGTTGAGCGCGATGGAGCCGAAGAGGAAAGACGTTTGGCTTATGTCGCCATGACCAGGGCCAAAAAGAATCTATACGTCACCTGCAATACGTCCTTCTCTTATGTTACAGGGACATCTGCTAGACCAAGCCAATATTACAAAGAAGCCGGATTAGAATTCCCGGCCAGCGAAACCGGCAACTTCTCGAATTATGGCGGCGGATATGGTGGTGGATATCGCCCGAGTGGTGGTGGCGGATATAGGCAAGGCGGCTATAACAACAATAACAGCCAGCAAGCTAAGCCCAAGAGCTACTTCAGCGATGGCGAGGCTATCAGTCAATTCGACGAGAGCAAGCCGAAAATCGTTGATATTTCTAAAAAGGTTGAAAATGTTTCCAAAGAATTCGATTGGAAGGTCGGCGATATCGTTCTCCACGAAAAATTCGGCGAAGGGACGGTTCTCCAATTAATCGATTCGAAATTCCTCATCGTCAAATTTGATGAGGGGCAGAAATTGATCAACCCCAATAATAAAGCGGTGTCAAAGAAGGCATCGAAAGGAGGGCAGGCATGATTCACGACGACGCGATGAAAAGAGCCAAGGAACTGACGAAGATTCTTGAGCAAGCCAACTACGATTATTATGTTTTGGACAATCCGACTTTGAGCGATGCCGAGTTCGATCGTTACATGAACGAACTCATTCTTATCGAAAAGGAATGGCCGGATCTAAAAACGAAGAATTCCCCAACTCAAAGAGTCGGAGGCCAAGTTGCTTCTGAGTTCAAAAAAATACCTCATAAGAGATTGATGATTTCCTTGGCTAACGCCTATAACGAGGACGATCTCAGGGATTTTGACCGCAAATGCAGGGAGGCCCTAGGCAAAGATCAAATCGAATATGTCGGCGAAATGAAAATTGACGGCTTAGGAATGTCGCTTGTATACGATCACGGAGAACTCCAATACTGCGTGACTCGTGGCGATGGTGTTATGGGTGAAGACGTTACCCAAAACGTTGTCACGATCCGTTCGATTCCACTTCATGTTAAGGAAAAACGTCCGTTCGAGGTTCGTGGCGAAGTTTATATGCCGAAAGCTTCCTTGGATCGCCTCAACGCGATAAGAAAAGAAAAAGGCGAGCCCCTTCTTGCCAATGCTAGAAACGCCGCCGCTGGTTCTATTAGGCAATTAGATTCCTCCATTGCCGCTTCACGTGGTCTTGAAGGGTTCTGGTATTACCTAGTAAACGCTAGAGAATTGGGTTTTGGCATCCACAGTGAGGCTCTTGATTTCTTGGATGGGCTTGGTTTTAAGACCAACAAAGAAAGACGCGTTCTCCATGGAGTCGAAGAGGTCATCAAATACGTAGAAGAATACACGGCTATCCGCGATTCTCTTCCTTACGATATCGATGGCTTGGTCTTCAAAGTCAACGACATGGGGGACTACGATGTTCTTGGCTATACCGCGAAATCTCCGAAATGGGCTATTGCTTATAAGTTCCCTCCAAAAGAAGTCACTACCAAGTTGCTAGATATCGTCTTAACCGTTGGTAGAACTGGAAGGATTACCCCGAATGCGGTTTTAGAGCCGGTTAGGGTCCAAGGATCCCTAGTCCAAAGGGCGACCTTGAATAACGAAGACTTCATCAAAGATAAAGGGTTGATGATCGGGGACGTTGTTTCGCTAAGAAAAGCGGCAGACGTCATCCCCGAAGTCGTTAGGCCAATCAAAGAAAAAAGAGACGGCAGTGAGAAGCCGTTCGTGATGTCGGAACTTTGCCCGATGTGCGGAAAACCGCTCACCAAAGTTCAAGGCCTTCACTATTGCTTAAACGGTGATTGCGCATCTAGAAAGATCGAGGGATTGATCCACTACGGTTCTAGAGATGCTATGGATATCGACGGAATGGGCGATAAAGCAGTTGAAGAATTCTTCAATGAAGGCTTCATCACAGATATCCCAAGCTTATATAGAATTGGCGATCACTCCGACGAAATAAAAGCCCTTGATGGATGGAGCGATAAATCGATCAACGGATTAATCGACGCGATCGATGCCACGAGGAGCCGTTCCTTGGAAAAACTTCTCTTTGGTTTGGGAATCAAAGAGGTCGGCAGCAAAACCGCGAAGGTATTGGCTGGTATCTACAAGAACCTTGATGCCTTCTTCGAACTTAGTGAAGAGGACCTTCTGAAGGTTCAGGATATCGGACCGGCTACCGCTAAATCGATATACGAATATTTCCATAACGAAGCTAATAAGGCGATGATCGAGGAACTTCGAAAAATCGGCGTCAACTTCGCTTATCTAGGAACCGATACGAGGGACGTCAATTCGTATTTCTACGGAAAGACAATCGTTTTGACCGGTGCTCTAGAAAAATACACAAGAGACGAATTGACCGAGATTCTTGAAGGCATAGGCGCAAAATGCGCTGGTTCTGTCAGCAAGAAGACGGACATTGTCATCGCCGGTCCTGGAGCGGGAAGCAAATTGACCAAAGCCCAGGAACTCGGAATACAGATCATGGATGAAGAGGAGGCCCTTTCCCATTTAACAAAAATAGGCCAGTAATTGGACTATATTGTAATTTGGATTACAATTTTACGGATATGAAAGAAATTACACTCGACGTTCTCCGCGATGCTGCGAACAGATTGATGTTCGACATGTCGGAGGAAGAATATCAGACCCTGCTCCAAGAGTTTGACGTTCTTAAAAAGCAGATGGAGATGATAGGAAAGATCGAAGGGCTAGAAAACTATGCCCCGATGACCTTCCCTTTCCCTTGCGAGGTTTCTTATCTTCGCGAGGATGTTGCCGAAGAGCCGTTAAAGAAAGAAGACGCTCTTAGGAACGCTGGTTCTAAGCAAGACGGGCAGATCAAATTGCCGAAGGTGGTTGGATAATGAGTTACTTAGATTTATCTATCAGGGAAATTCATGAAGCCCTCGTTAATGGGGAAACCACTCCATTAGAACTAACCAAAGAAGCTGTCGCTAGAGCAAAGGCCAACAAAGAAAACGCCTTCGAGACTATTTGTGAAAAAGAGGCTCTCGAATTCGCTAGCTCCTTAACCGAAGTCGAAAAGGACAATGTCTTCTATGGCATCCCTTATATCGCCAAAGACAATTTCTCGACCAAAGATATCGAAACGACCGCTTCCAGCAACATCTTAAAAGGATACGTTCCTCTTTTTGATGCGACTGTCATAACCAAACTTAAGGCCGCTAAAGCGGTCATGATCGGCAAGAGCACGCTTGATGAACTCGCCATGGGCGGAACTGGCACGACCGGACATCTTGGAACGACCTATAACCCATATGACCCAGAACATAAACGCATGGTCGGCGGTTCAAGCTGTGGATCGGCCGCCTCAACCGCTGCGTCTATTGTTCCTTTCGCTTTAGGCTCCGATACCGGCGACTCTGTTAGAAAACCGGCTTCTTTAGCCGGCCTTGTCGGCTTAAAACCGACCTGGGGACGTATTTCTAGGTTTGGTTTATTCCCGTTTGCTCCGTCACTAGACCACGTCGGTTATTTCACTAGAAACGTCGAAGATTCCGCTTTGCTCTTAGGCCTTCTTTCCGGAAGGGATGACAAGGATTCGACTTCTTCCTTTAAACCAGTCGAAAAATACGAAGAGAAAATCGGTGAATCCATCGAAGGCGTTCGTATCGCCTGCATCAAAGAAATCGACGAATCGATCACCGACCCTGCTCTATTAAAAAAATACAAAGTTTCTATAGATGCGCTCCGTAAACAAGGCGCCATCGTTGAAAGCGTGGAGTTTGGAAAAGACCTACTCGATTCCATCTATGCTACCTACATCGTCATTTCGTGCGCTGAAGCGACCAGCAATAACGCCAATTTGGACGGAATCAAATTCGGCCCGAATTATGGTGGCAAAACCTATCAGGACGTCATGATGACCGCTAGAACCAAAGGTTTCTCGGAATTGATCAAGAGGCGTTTCGTCATCGGCTCATTCGCCCTTATGAGAGAAAATCAGGATGTCTTGTTCCTCAGGGCTCAAAAGAATAGAGCCAAGATCGTAGAGAAGACCAATGAGATTCTTTCTAAATACGATTTCGTCTTAACCCCAGCCGCTCCTGGCGTTGCCCCGTTATTCGGAGCAAAAAGTGACAAACTTTCTGATGAATACCTCATTGCCGATAACCACTTGGCCATCGGCAACTTCTCCGGCTTGCCGTCCATCACCCTTCCGTTAGGGTTAGAAGACGGGCTTCCGCTTGGAATCAATATCATGGGCCGCGCCTTTGAAGAAAAAGAACTCTTCAAGGTTGCTTCTGCCTTTGAAAATATCACCGGATTAAAAGGACTATCCGTCATCAATAAAAAGGAGGGCAATCTATGAACTTTGAAGCAGTCATCGGTCTCGAGATTCACGTCGAGATGAGAACCAAATCAAAGATGTTCTCCGCGGCTCCTTGTTCCTTCAGCCGTGATCCGAATAGCCAAGTCGCCCTTCTTGATATGGCTTATCCAGGAACTATGCCGGTCGTCAATAAACAAGCCGTCATTAATGCAATCAGGGTCGCGAATGCCTTGCATATGTAAATCGATCACGAACTCCATTTCGACAGGAAGAACTATTTCTATAGCGACTTGCCGAAGGGGTTCCAAATCACCCAGCAGTTCCGCCCGATCGGAAAAGAAGGTTACTTGACCGTTCTTGATAAAAACGGAAACGAAAAGAAAATCGGAATCGAAAGAATCCATATGGAAGAAGATACCTGCAAACAGCTTCACCTAGCCGATTGCAGCCTCCTCGACTATAACCGCGCTGGTGTTCCTCTTGTCGAAATCGTCTCCAAGCCTGAGATGAGAAGCGGAACCGAGGCCATGCACTACGTCGAAGCTATCCGCAATATCGTCGTTTATAGTGGAACTAGCGACGGCAAGATGGAAGAAGGGTCCTTACGCTGCGACGTCAACATCTCCGTCCGCCCATATGGTTCAACGACATTCGGAACTAAAGTCGAGATCAAAAACCTTAACTCGACGAAGAACATCGAATCCGCTCTTGATTACGAAATAGCTAGGCAGACTTCTCTCCTTTTGTCCGGAACCCCGGTTCAGCAGGAGACTCGCCGTTATGACGAAGCTAGCGGAAAGACCGTCCTCATGAGGGTTAAGACCGATGCTGTTGACTACAAATACTTCCCGGAGCCGAACATTGTTCCGATTAAGCTGAGCGACGAATTTGTCAACGATGCCATCGCCACTTGTCCTGAACTATACGATTCCAAAAAGGAAAGGTACGTTAAGCTCGGATTAAGCGTTACGGATGCCGAAATCATTCTTAGCGATATCAAAAACGCCACTTATTTTGAAGGGGGCCTTGCAAACGCTAAATCACCGAAGGGATTGGCCAATTGGCTCATCGTTGAGGTTAATGCGTACTTAAACAAAAACGGAATAGCCATTGATGAATTCCCGTTAAAGCCTGAAGTGTTGGCCGAGATTTCCAACATGCAGGAAGGCGGATTCACCCATAAACAATGCGCTGATATCCTTAACGCCGTGCTTGCTGAGGGAATTTCACCGAAAGAAGCTCAGGCAAAACTCGGAATCCAGTTAATGGTCAGCAATGACGACGAAGTCATCGCGGCCGTCAACGCGGTTCTTGACGCCAACCCGCAGTCCATCGCGGACTTCAAGGCTGGCAAAGATAGAGCCATCGGATTCTTGATTGGACAAGTCATGAAATCGGCAAAGGGCAAATTCAACCCAGCCGTTGTATCAAAATTCATGAATATAGAAATTAGAAAGAGGTAATTCAAATGAGAGTTCTAGTTACTGGTGGTTTGGGATTCATCGGATCCGAAACCGTAATCTGCCTTCTCAACGAAGGCTATGAGGTCACCGTTGTCGATGCCCTCTTCAATTCGAAGATTGCCGTCTTGGAACGAATCGAAACCATCACTGGCAAAAAGCCGGATTTCTTCCAGGTCGATTGCTGCGATTACGAAGCTTTCAAAAAAGTCTTCGAGACCGCTAAATTCGATGCCGCCATTCACTTTGCCGGATTGAAGGCGGTCGGCGAATCCGTTGAGAAACCGATTGAATATTACGAAAACAATTTGGTTTCCAGCATCAACCTCGTCAAATTGATGAAAGAATACGGCGTTAAGAATTTAATCTTCTCCTCCAGCGCCACCGTTTATGGAACGCCGAAGAGAGTTCCGCTTGTCGAAACCGATCCAGTCGGTCACGCCACCAATCCTTATGGCGAAACCAAGATCATGATCGAAAGGATCCTTGGCGATTTCCAATTAGCCAACCCTGATTTCAACATTGCCTTGCTCCGTTACTTCAACCCGATCGGAGCTCACCCGTCTGGACTTCTTGGCGAAGATCCGAACGGAATCCCGAACAACCTCATGCCTTACATTTCTCAAGTCGCTATTGGCAAGAGAGATTATCTCCGCGTTTGGGGCGGCGATTACCCGACTCCGGATGGAACTGGCGTCCGTGACTACATCCACGTCGTCGACCTCGCCGAAGGCCATATGGCTACCCTGAAGAAACTTGAAGATAAGCCGGGTCTTGTCGTTTATAACCTCGGAACAGGAAAAGGAACTTCCGTCTTAGAGGCTGTTTCCGCCTACGAAAAAGCCACCGGAGCCAAAGTTCCTTATAAGATTTTGGAAAGACGCAGCGGGGACGTAGCTGAGAATTACGCCAATTGCGATAAGGCTAACACCGAACTCAAATGGCACGCTCGCTTCAACGTTGAAGACGCTTGCCGCGACGCTTATAACTTCCAAAAGAAGAATCCTGACGGCATTAAATAAAAGGAGAAAAACATGGCCGAAAAGTTCATTGTCAAATTAAACGAAGAGCATTCCGTTCAAGGACATGCCTGGGAGGCTACAAAACCAGTCGCCAACCTTGTCATGATCACCGGGATGCAAGAGTATAGTTTCCGTTACGACCGTCTTGCCAAGTATCTAAACGAGAAAGGCATCAACGTCTATTGCCTAGATCATTTCGGCCAAGGTTTAAATGCCAAATCTGTCGAAGAACAGCAGCAGTGGCCGGTCGACGCCTTCAAAATGATCGTCGACGCTATCCACGCCAAGGTTGAGGAGGTCAAAAAATCGACCTCTCTTCCAACTTATGTTTTTGGACATTCGATGGGCTCCTTCGCCATCCAAAGCTATTTGGAACGTTATCCTGAAACGGCCGATAAAGCCATTATCTGTGGATCGAATGGTCCAGCCCTTGGCCTTTATAAAATGGGTTTCTTCTTGGCTTCGATTATCGTTAACAAGAAGAATTGGAACAAAGAAGCTAAATTCCTTACCAACATGGGAATGGGTGCCTATAAAAAATCCGTCAAGGATCGCAAGACCGACCTCGATTGGCTAAGCGTCAACGAAGAAAACGTGAAGACCTATATCGATGACCCCTATTGCGGACATCCCAACACTCAAGGTTTCTGGAAGGAATTCCTCCGCGGCATGAGCCACCTTTACGAGAAAAAATCAACAAAATGCATTTCTCCTAAAGAACACGTTCTTATCATCGCTGGAGACTCCGATCCAGTTGGTGGAAACGGAAAAGGACCGACTGCCTTGTATAAGCTTTATAAATCCAAAAACATGGAGGACGTGACGTTGATTATCTATCCGAATATGCGCCATGAAATTCATAACGAAACGGAATATATGAAGGTTTACGAGGATATCTCCAACTTCCTTCTTAAATAAGCAAACGTGCAAATAAAGAGCCATTTTGGCTCTTTTTTGTTTGAATATTACGCGCGTATAGGTATTCTTTTGCTATGCAAAGCGAAAAAAGAGCTCGCCAACCGGCCTATATTCTCATAGGCTTATCGATCGTTTTGATGCTTGTTATTGGCGCTTTTTTCAGCGAAGGCATCGCTTTCTTCAACCCTGTCTACACATCGTTCATGACCGACAGCGAATACTTCCTGTCTCTTGGAGCAGTGGCCATAAGTGTTCTTTTGTTTCTTTTCTTGGCCCATCGATATTTTCCGATTAAGCAAAACTACATTTTCATGGCGTTTGGCCTTCTTTTGTTTTTCGGCAATTTGGTCGCTATTTTGATTTTCCCGTCCGTTTATCAAACTACAGGCGTCAAATACGTTAGAGACGCCGAAAACTTTGATGCATTCCGTCTTGTTTATTTTTTAAACGATATCGATAGGGTCCGCTATACGGCCACGTTTGGGGTGACCTGTGTCTATCTCTACTTGATGTTCGTTTATTTCCCCCAGGTTTATAAAAACTCGAGGGCTCTTGATATTTTCTTCATCGCATCGATCGTCGTGATTTTCGTCTCCGTTATCTGGAGCCTTTTCTATGAATTCGACTTTTATCGTTCTTTCTTCAATCCGGAAACCGAATCGCAATCAGTTCAAATAATTCAATCTTTCTGGGGCAATAGAAATACCTACGGGACTATGGTGCTCATCGGTATTTTTGCATGCGGCTATTTGCAAACTAGGTCGAGGCATTTCTTTTATTACATCATCATGGCCTTCTTCATGATCGAGCAGCTCTTCATCCTTTCTAAAACCTGTTTGGCTTTAGGAACGATCTTCGTGTTGGCGTTCCTTCTTTATCGTTACATCGCGACAATCAAACGCCACTGGATCAAAAATAACATAGCCCTGGTGGCTGTTCTTGGTGTCATTGGCGTATTCACGTGGCTTATCGTTTCTGACAAGATCAAAGATATCCCTTTTGTCGGAAAGGCTTACGAACATGTATACAAAGAATTGTTCGGGAACGACTTTGGGACCATGCAAAGCAGGGTCTTCATATGGAAAGTCGTTGTTCGTGATGTGTTCGTGAATCCATGGAGAGCAATTTTTGGCATGGGAGATGGCAACTATTTGAGGTTGCTTGGATATGAGCTTGAGAACAATGTCCTGAAATTAGGGTATACGCATAACGGATTTTTAGCGATGCTCGCCTACGGCGGCATTCTTCGCCTAGCTATCTACTTTGCGATGCTGGTTTATATCTTTGTTTTGATGATCATCAATTTCACGAAGAAAAAGCATCCTCATAACATTGTTTGTATGATGGCTTTCTTCATCTTCATTGGCCATTCGATCGTCGAAACCACATCGTTTATGGGTTCGGACGCCAAGAGCACTGCCTTAATGTTATTGGTGTATTTACCTGTTTTGATTGATAGGTACCACGATAAGCACGTCGAAGTCGACGAATCTATTCGCGAATATTCCGCCTCCAAAGTCGAGGATGATATCGAGGCAAGGAAAGAGACTTCTTCAGGCCATTTGCTAACGCCCGTTTTCCTCTCCTCTTTGCTTTTTGCCGGTGTATTTGCCTTGTTCTCGTTGGCTAACGAAATTGTGACTTGGATCGCATTGATTTATGCCGTTTTGGCGTTCATCTCTTCCGTGGCTATCTCGATTTGCTTTGCTTATAGAACGAGGCTTAAAAAAGCATGGTCTATCGGAATATGGAGAATCATCAGTATGCTGGTCATCGTTTTGATGTACGTTTTACCTGTTGTTTTCAAAGAAGCCGCCCTTCAAATATTTGGAGGACTCTTTGCCATTCTCGTTCTTGTTTTCTTGGTCTTATCCCCGAGCAAAAAAGCCCACACCGTGAAACTTAAGATGATAAAACCGTTAGTGGTGACGCTTTCCGTTATTGCCTCCGGATATTTATTTGGTCTCCTCTGCTCTGTGCTTCCTTTAGAAAAGACTAGGTACACCATTTTGACTTACGTCGTTTTGTATGTGCTGCTAATTCTATTTGTTTTCTTAGGTCTTCCTTTAGCGAAAGGCAAGAACGTTTCCTTACTATCAAATATGTTCCAAGGCTGGTCTAGATACGAAAGAGCGGCAACGTTATGGGACGATAAAAAGAACATTAAATTAGCTGAAAAAATGCAAAAATATATGGCAAAGAAGCCAAGAAGAAAAAGGGCCAAAGCTTAACAGTTGGCATTTATTCTTGCGAACAATATAAAATAAGAAGGATAAGTTATGATCAAGGCAACCTATTCGTCCAATTCAAAACCCGAAAAGATGATTAACGTCAATTGTCCTTTTGATCATCTTTGTCTGATCAACGGCAAAGAGGCTCTTTCTTGTTTGGAAATCATGGAGCTTAAAGGCTTTTTCTCTTATACCGGCACATTTAGCATTGAGGGAAACGATTTATTGGATGCCACGAATCTAAAAAGAGATCGCACGGCGGTTTCTGTTATTACCGCATCATCCTCTTCTTGCGTCGTCACTCGTTCGCAGATTCCTTTCGGCTCTACCCCGAAGACCGAGAAGATTGATGAGCCGATCCGTAAATACATAAACCTCAAGGGTGTTCCGACCCAATGGCAATCGTCTTTCTTCATGACCGTTCAATCCGTATACATCGAATTGTGCGCTCATCCGCTATACGTGGTTTTGGATTTGGCTCGTGCCGATAAAAAATTCGCCCTATTCATAATCGATATCCTTGGCAAGGTCCTACACACATATCGAATTTATGTATACGCTCCTCAAGTTTTCCCTTATCCGAGTGAAGATATTGTTTTCTATGACGATATAAATTCCATCGTCAATCCATCCGCCCCGAGAATCGTGGAACATCCTCAGCCTCAAAATGGCGTAAGAGAAATGGTCATGGCTCGTTTTTTCGATGATTTATCGGGAAAGAGCGTTGACCGCGAAGAGGAAAGGCGCCCTCAAAAAATAGAGACACGACAAGAAAAACCGTCCATCCCCGTTGAAGAGACCGCTCGCCCTGCCCCGGAAGTAACCGAAGAAGAGAAAGAGGAAAGTTTTGACGAAAATCAGATCCCGACGTCCGATGAAGAAAGTGGTTCTATTTTCCGTTTCGACCCAAAGAAAACAGATGTCTATAACTTTGTGTTCGGACTTGTATTCTTTGTCCTTTCGATTGTTATTTCTTTCGTCTTCTTCTCATTTAAGAACGCAAATGCCGACCGCATAACTACATTCTTCTGGATTTGTTTGGCCATGTGTTTAGCTTTTTTTGCCATGTCCATCGTTCCAATTGCTTCGCTTATCCAAGACAACAAAGGACAAAGGTTCAGGGATTCCAAATTCTTGATTATCGCAATTTGTGGTTTCCCAGTAGCCGCCGTCGCGGCCGCTATCGTTCTTCTCATATTGGGAAATACGCAGAATAGCGATATTTGGATTCCTGCCCGCTTCGTCCCCTTCGCAGTGGCGTTCTTCGTTTATGCGGCATTTGTTCCGACCTTCTCCTTCTTGTTCAAACTGCTAAGAAAGAAAAAATAAAAGTTCCTCGAGCGAGGAACTTTTTTAATCGATTCCGAATAAGTCAGACGTATATACGTTTTTACCTGATTTCGATATCTTTTCATCTATCCTATTGGCTGCGATAAGGTCACACATTGAGATGAATTTATCGAAATCTTCTTCGGTCTTTATCTCGTATTGGTTTTCTTTGGCTAAGTATGGTTCGTAAACGACGACCCGCATATTGCTAGCCACTAACCTTTGGTATATATCGATCATGGAAGAGGCGCGTAGATTATCGGCACCCGTTTTCATCGTCATCCTGTAGATGCCGATTGTGGGGTTCTTCGAAACCTGTTTTGCCTTTTTGATTATTTCTTGGGCGATGAAATCTTTCCTGGTGTCGTTGCTGGATACGATAGCGGAGATCAAATTTTCGGGAATGGAGGCATAGTTGGCTTTCAATTGCTTTGTATCTTTCGGCAAACAATATCCGCCATAGCCAAACGAGGGATTGTTATAGAAATTTCCGATTCGGTTATCTAAGCAAATCCCTTCGAGGATTTCTTTTGTATTTAAGCCTTTTGTTTTGGCGAACGTGTCTAATTCATTGAAGAAAGAAATCCTCAAAGCCAAATACGTGTTGGCGAACAATTTGATGGATTCGGCCTCTGAAGATCCACAAATTAAGATCTTGGTGTCTTCGTTTAGAGAAGCTTCTTTTAATAACGAGGCGAACACGCCTGCTTCCTTTTCTAGTTCTTTGTCGCATCCGACAACGATTCTTGAAGGATGAAGGTTATCTTCTAGCGCCTTTGTTTCTCTTAAGAACTCTGGGGAGAATACGATTTTTAAGCCGGTCCTTTTCTTGATTGTTTCCGTATAACCGATCGGAACGGTCGACTTTATTACATAGACGGCATCCTTATTTACTTTTGATGCCTTTTCAATCACGTCTTCGACCTTTGACGTGTCAAAGAACTCTTTTTCCGGATCGTAATCCGTCGGGGCGGCGATAAGAATGAAATCGCACCCCTCATAGCAAGAGGTATCTGAAGTGACTTTTAATGGATTCTCGGCCAAGTATTGCGGGATCAGATTATCGGAGAACGGGCATTCGCCGTTTTTGACTTTGGCGATTTTCTTCTCGTCGATATCGAAAGCGACGACATCATGCCTTTGGTTTAGCAAAACGGCATTCGAGAGTCCTACGTATCCAATTCCTGCGACAGCGATTTTCATACCACTGATTATAATACGAGGCTTTAAATATGCGATGGCTCTTTAATTGCATGTTTGTATAATTAATTCGATGAAAATCCTAGTGGTTTCCCAACAATACTGGCCAGAAACATGGCGAATCGTCGATACGTGCGAACGTTTAGTCAAAGATGGCAACGAAGTCACTGTTTTGTGTGGCCTTCCAAATAATGACGATGGGACGCTAAAAAAAGAATACAAAGATAAGTCTTTGTGGAAGCAGGATCGCAATGGCGTGAAAATCATTCGCGTCAATGAGCATCCAAGGAACCACGGGGCTTTAAACCTGTATTTGAAATATAAAACATATCAAAGAAACGCGACATCATTAGCTAAGAAACTGCCCGGAGATTTCGACGTGGTTTTGGTCAACCAATTGTCACCAGTCATGCAAAGCGATCCCGCCATTGCATATGCGCGCAAGCATAATAAGAAAATATTGATGTATTGCCTCGATTTGTGGCCAGAAAGCTTGTCCGTTGGCGGCGTGGTGGAACGCGGAATAACCAAACCTATCTATAGGCATTATTTGAAGGTTTCCAAAAAGATTTACCATTCGATGGACAAAATCCTCGTTACTTCGCCTAAATACATCGATTACTTGAATGAAGTTTGCGGTGTCGACAAAGACAAGATGGGTTTCTTACCTCAATATGGGGAAGAACTTTTCCAAAAGAAAGTCGAGCCAAAATTAGATGAAACCAGAGAGCATAACTTTGTTTTTGCGGGTAACGTTGGCAAGGCTCAAGACCTCCAAACCTTAGTGAAAGCCGCTTCTATGCTTAAGGAACGGCAGGATATTGCTATTCATATCGTTGGAAGCGGATCCGCTCTTCAAGCCGTGAAGGATTTGGCGGAAAAAGAAGGTACGTCTAACGTGATTTTCCATGGAAGGATTCCTTTAGAGGAGATACCTTCCGTCTATGCGGCTTCCGATGCGCTTTTAGTCAACTTTGCAAAAGGAAGGCTTACCTCCTATGTTTTGCCGGCAAAACTCCAATCGTATATGGCGGCCGGAAAACCGATAGTCGGATGTGCCGATGGGGCTGTTCCACATATTATCGAAGAAGCTAAGTGTGGACTGTGCGTGAATGCGGGAGATCACGAAGCGTTAGCAAAAGTCATAACCGAAATCGCGGATGCCGATGCTTCGACAAAAGAAAAATATGGAAAAAACGCTCAGGAGTTCTCCCAAGCGTTCTTCGATCCTGATAAATACTTCTCCGTTTTGGAAAGCGAGCTCAAAAAGCTCTCGGATTAATCTTCCTGCAAGAGGCGTTTCCTACAACGGGACGCCTCTTTCATTATCTTTTCGTAATCGTAAGAGACTTCTTTTCCGTCGATATAAACAAGCTTAACGTCTTCGTCTTTTGTAGTATGGACAAGCTCTTCGATTGAGTCTGCGTCTACCAAAATAATATCGGCCTTTTTCCCGACCTCGAGAGTGGTGCACTCTGGCAAGCTCATGGCCAAGGCGCCATTTACGGTCGCCATTTTTAATATTTCATAGTCAGGGATTTCCGGATTCTGCAAGGATGCGAGATGCATTTCTCTCCACATGGATAAGGATTCGTTGCTGGAAGCTCCGTCAGTTCCAAGAGAAATCGTTAGGCCTGCCCTCCAATATTTGGTAAGCGGGGCTGTGCCGTCTTTTAACTTCATGTTCGAACCGGGGCAAGAAACGACGTGGGCTCCCCATTTTTTAAAGATCTCGATGTCTTCGTCGTTGAACCAGATACAGTGGTATCCTCCGCCCCCGTATTCAAGGAAACCTCTATCCGCCATGAATTTGACAGGAGATTTCCCTCTTCTTTCATAGCTTCCTTTCACTTCGCCTTCTGTTTCAGAAATGTGGGTGAATAGCGGCGCTTTGAATTCGTCGGCAAGCATCTTCAATTCTTTGAACTCATCTTCTTGGACCGTGTATTCGGAGTGATATCCGAGCATCGGTTTGACCAAAGTGTCTCCGCCGTAGGTTTTATAGATATTGCGGATTTGTTCCAACCTATCGCCTTTTCCGTTCGTCATTTGAAGAAGAGCGGTCCTAAAACCGAAGTCGACCGAGGCTCTAGCGATTTCAGGGCAGAAGAAATACATGTCAAAGCAAGCGGTGGTGCCGCCCCTAACGTATTCGATGAACGCCGTTTGGGTCAGCCAGTAGATATCATCGCCCGTTAGTCTATCTTCGATAGGAAAGACAATATTCAACCAGTCCATCAAAGGAAGTCCTTCGCCGACCCCTCTTAAAAAGGTCATCGCGCTGTGGGTGTGGGCGTTTTTTAGGCCTGGCATCAAGACCATGTTTTTGCAATCAATCACTTTGTTGAAGTCGCCTGTTGGCTTTTCTTTTCCGACATATGCGATTCTAGAACCTTCAATAGTGAGGTTTCCTTCTAAGAATTTAGGCCCGTCGTTCATCGTTAAGATGCGGGCGTTGGTAAATAAGGTTTTCATATGTCCTCTATTATACATTTCTGATTTATATCAGAGTTGTTTAGATATGATACAATAGCAAACATGAAAGCTTATGTTACCGGTGCCGGCGGAATGGTCGGCAGTCATTTAGTAGAGTTACTAAAGAAAAAAGGATACGAAGTAATCGGATCCTATTACACCCCAACGACGGACATTTCCGAAATCGATCCGTCAATCAACCTTGTCGAACTAGACCTTAGACAGCATGACAAAGTCATGGAACTCATCGAGAACAATCTTCCTGAGAGAATTTTCCATCTCGCCGCCCAAAGTTTCCCCGTCGTTTCTTGGAAAGACCCATATTACACAATGGACGTCAACGTCAATGGAACGGTTGGTCTATTCGAAGCCATTAAGGCCGCTAAAGCCAAACATCCGGAATACGATCCGATGGTAGTGGTTATTTCCTCTTCGGCAATCTATGGCGAAGCTTTGCTCTCTTATGATCCAGAGCATCTTCCGACCGAAGACTGCGCCATGCTTCCTCTTCACCCCTATGGAGTCTCAAAAGTCGCCGAAGACCTCCTTTGCTTCCAATATAACCGCAATTTCGGAATTAGGACGGCACGTGTGCGCTTATTTAACTGCACGGGCCCAAGAAAAATCGGTGATATCACTGCCGATTTCACCAAGAGAGCGGTTCTTCTTGAAAAGGAAGGAAGTAACAAATTGGTCGTCGGCAATTTGACCGCTTTGCGCGCCATCTTAGACGTTCGTGATCTTTGTGAAGGCCTTGTTATTCTTAGCGAAAAAGCCGTTCCAGGCGAGCCATACAACATTTGCTCCAGCCACATCTTCAGGATGAGTTATGTTGTTGAATGCATTGAAAAGGTTATGGGCGTCAAATATGAACTCGTCACCGATCCGAAGCTTCTCCGTCCTGCCGATGAAAGGCTATATGCCGGAAACTGCGATAAGATCAAAGCTCTTGGCTGGGTTGAAAAATATACCTACGAGCAAACCGTCGCTGACATGATCGCCTATTGGCGTAAAAAATTAGCCTAATCAAAAAATAGTTAACCCGCTAGAAAGGCGGGTTTTCTTTTTTCGTTCTTCCGAGGGTGCTAATATATGCCGCATGGAAAATAACAAAGCCAATAAAAACATCTACCTTGAGATACTTCGCTTCATCATCGTCGGCGGTGGAGCCACAATAATCGACTTCTTATGCCAGCTTGGCATTAAAACAATCCCATGGCCAACCCAAATGGGTGGCTGGATTGAAGCCGTCGCCACGGTTGTGGGATTTGCCGTCAGTACCGTTTTCAATTACGTTTTGTCCCTTCTTTGGGTCTTTAAAAACGTCGAGAACGAAAAGAAGTCCAAATCCAAACTTTATATGTTCTTGTTCGTTCTTTTCTCGGCAATCGGGCTTGGTATCGGCATCGGCCTTCAATATGCGGGACGCGCAATATGCATGAACGCTTGGGGATACGACATTTCTTTGATTGGGTTCAAAGACTTCAATCTCGCCTCGGCTCCGTTCTGGGGATTCGCAGTCGTATTCGTTATTAAGACGCTTATCACTCTTATTTATAATTACTGCTCCAGGAAATTCATCCTTTTCAAAGCGCCAAAGGAAAAGTGAGTTTATATAATGCTTTCTGCGCGATCTTAAGCTTGCCTTTTCGTTTTTTGCTGTTGCGTTATTCGACGCGCGGTATCATATAGACATAAAAGCCGGTTGAATTGAGCGACTGATAAGTTGCTTTTCCGGTGACCCAAATAGAGTTGGCTACTATAACGGAGACGGGGAGTTTTGTAGCTATCAGCAATAGAAGAGGATGGAAATATGAAAAAAAGGATCGTCTTTATCGCTCTGCTCCTTATTCTTTGTGCCTGCTCTGCTTTTGTTGTTAAGGAGATGGTTGGCTACATAGCGTTTTTCTACAGTGGTCCCAATTCTTTTCTCACTTTGGGAGATGCCGCAGTGATCCTCCTTGTTTCGTCCACTTTATTCTCTTCTAGTTTAACGTTGATTGTTGTTTTCGCGATTCAGCTGGCAAAAATCATTCGAAAGAAGCGCGCTGAAAGTAAACCGGTAAAGGATTAAAGTCTCATCTGGTTGAGGTTTAGCAAGACTGTTTTGGCGTAAAAATAAGACCCAATTAATCTTGGGTCTTATTTTGATTACAGCAGCACTGATGCTCTTTTTGCTTATGATACGCATCTACTAAGGCTTTGCCTTTTCCGGAGCCGCAATTGCAATCGGTGATGCCTTTTTTCTTGCGATAGATGATTCTCCAAATCATGAAAGCCAAGAAGAGGACGATGAATGCTATCGTGAATATTTCTGTCCAGTGCATCAATAAACCTCCTCTTTCTCAATTTCCTTTTCTTTCATATTCCTGTCGTATAGATAGATGCCTATTCCGCATAATAGCAAGGAGACTACTACAACGGCTATTGGCCATATGAATTCAATCATCAAGAAGGTTAAGGAACCTAATACATACGACGTAATTAACCAGAAAGCGATGGTGGACCAAAGAGTTTTCCTGTCTTTTAGTTCGGCTTTTGCCGTTCCTATTGAAGCAAAGCAAGGAATTGTCAGCATATTGAAGACGGTGAAGGCGGTTAGGCCACCAACGGAAATCCCGCTATAAGAAACAAGATCTTCGAACGAGGCGCCTGGACCGACGATATTTGCCGAAAGGGTCTCAAGAGATGCCGTGACGTTTTCTTTGGCGACGATACCTTGAATCGAGGCAACGGCGAACGCCCAAGATCCATGGGCTAATTGAGGGCCGAAACCAAGCGGATAGAAGAGATACGATAATCCGGTCCCGATGTAATAGAGGATTGACCCTTCCGCGCCGGATTCAACCATCCCGAATTGGCCACCCGCCCATCCAAAGCTTGCCAAGAACCAAATGATTACGGTCGAGAAGAGAATGATGGTGAAGGCTTTTTCGATAAAATGTTTGCCGCGATCCCAAACGTGAATGAGCAAAGATCTAAGGGAAGGCCTATGGTAGGAGGGCAACTCAATAATAAACGGAGGAGTTTTTTCTCGCTGCGAAGTCTTGCTCATTATGACGACGGAGAAGAACGCGACCAAAACGCCCAACAAATATATTAAGAAGGTGAAGGCTCCGGCATCAAAACTTGCTACTCCGGCAACGGCGGCAGCGACAGTCACCAAGAACTCCGCCTTAGCGCCGCAAGTGAAGAAAGGAATGACACGTATGGTCTTTGTTCTTTCTTTGTCGGAGCCTAAAGTTCTGGTGTTCATCATCGCTGGTACGCCACATCCGAAGCCCATAATCATCGGAAGGAAAGCGCGGCCTGAGACGCCAAGTCGATGGAAGATTCTATCCAAAACGAAGGAGATTCTTGCCATATAACCGCTATCTTCCATGAGGGAGAAAAAGAAGAACAAAAGCATTATTTGCGGAACAAATCCCAATACAGCGGCAACGCCACTTAATACACCGTCATAAAAGAAACCGACTACCCATTCGGGCGCTCCCCAAATTAGTAATAGCTGTTTGATTCCCAAACAAGCGCATCCTAAGATTCCTGTTTCGTTATCTCCGGCTAGAACATGGAGTATTTCACCTGGCGAATTAATGCCGCCATCGCTCCAAAATAAACCTGCGAATGGACGATATGTTTCTATTTCTGAGCCAAGACCTACATTCAGCTCGATAAAACCCTGGTAGCCTTCTCCGAAGTTTACCCCAAATGCATTTAGATAAAATAAGTCGGAAGCAAAGACTAGGTGAAAAATCGCGAATAGAACCAGTGCCATTATCGGTAAAGCCCACCACCTATGGGTTAGGACTTTATCTATTCTGTCGGAAAGAGATCTCTTTTTGTTTTTGCTGGCTTTGGCTCTTTGGCATAAAGGAGAAAGGAAACTATAACGTTTTTCGTCGATTTCATGAGCGCAATTTGACTTGTTTTCGCCCATTGAATCTTGAACCTTTTGATAAAGATCAGGATTCTCTTCTTTTTCTAACGAATCGTTTTCAAGGGCCTTCATCGCATGGAATAAAGCATTCTCTTTCCCCTCGTTTTTATATAATCCAAACGCCACATCGATTTCTTTTTCCATGTCGATGAACGTTTTGCCGTTTCTTCTCGCTTTTGCTTCTTTGGCGACGGCTTTCATCAATTCACCAAGTCCTTCATTTTTCAAAGCGGAAACCGGCAGGACTGGAACGCCTAGCTCTTTTTCAAGAATTTCGAAATCTATGCTCTCGTGTTTTTCTTTGACCGCATCGATCATGTTGATGGCGATTATTACGGGGACGTCCATTTCCAAAACTTGAGTGGTTAGATAAAGGTTTCTCTCTAGATTTGTTCCGTCGACGACAGAAATCACGACATCCGGCTTCTCGTTTATGATGTAATTCCTGGATATTATTTCTTCCGGTGTGAAAGGGCTTAATGAATAGATGCCTGGTAAGTCGATTATCTCGATCTCTTCATCTATCGATTTTTTGCCACGATAAACACCTGATCTTTTTTCGACCGTCACTCCTGGCCAATTGCCAACGTAAGCGGTGCTGCCTGTTAACGCATTAAAAAGCGTCGTTTTTCCACAGTTTGGATTTCCTGCTAAAGCTACTTTGATCATTTTTGTTTTACCTCAATGTTCGAGGACATCGTTTTGTCCATGGCTAGACGCGATTCTTTTACCACCAAAACGACTGCTCCATGCTGGTTCGAAAGCAACGCGATCTCGCTTCCTTTGGTTAACCCCAACGCGGCAAGGTGCTTGACCACGCTGGCTTTTCCTTTTATTTGTTCTATTGATAATTCGACGTTGATTGGCGCCTCCGATAATTTCATAGAGAACCCCCTTGCGGAAAAAAGTTTAGTACAGTTAACATTTCTACGCAATAAAAAGTTAAGTAAGATTAACAAAGGTTGAAAAATTGTGTTCTTTCGTTGATAATAAAGGCATGAAAAAAGACAATAGGGCCACTGAAGATTTTCTCGAAGCGCTTTTGATGCTTGAACTAAACGGCGAAAAACTTGAGACGACCAAAGTGGCGTCTATGTTAGGCATCAGCAAACCCGCCGTTCATCAGATGGGTCACCAAATGATAGATAAAGGTTTTATTACTCGCGTTGATTATGGGGATATGAAACTCACCGACTCCGGACGAGAAGTGGCGGAGAAAGTCTATAGGCGCCACTGCGTATTGAAAAACTACCTAATCTCCATTGGCGTTTCTCCTGAAACTGCCGAAAAAGACTGCTGTTTGATGGAACATTCCATCTCTGACGAGACATTTTCCGCTATAGAAAAATTGACGAAATAGCCTCTTTTGTTTCACCAAGTTTGACACAAAGCGTGTATCTGTATTATTGTGTATCGCCTAGAGTATTTCTTTTATAAAGAAAATCTAGAAAGGAATCTTATGGAAAAGAAAACACTAAGAATTTTGAGCGTTTCCGCTTTGCTTGCGGTTACGGGAACCTTAGCGGCTTGCGGAAACAACAATCCGACTTCCGGTTCTAGCGACAAGTCATCCGCCAGTGAGACTTCAGCCGATAAGAATATTGCTTCCATCACAGTCGATGAATGGTCAAACGTTTTTGAACAGCATTTCGATATGGGCCGTGTTGGCGTCGAAGCCGAAATCTTCGAAGATATGGTCGTCACTTTCCGCAATGCTGCCGGTGACGCTGTTGAAGTGATTGACGCCGTTGACGAATTAACATCGTTCACTCATAGCGAAATCAACACCGAAGTGATCGGCGAATACGAATTCACCCTTACTTACAATGGCACTCGTGGAAATTTCCAAACCCAAGTTGCCTATGTTGTTGACTTCGACGTCATGTCTTCTTGGCAAATAAACGGAGAATATCAGAAATATATCTCCGCCAAAGCTAGCGTCTCCGAAGAAAAGAAAATCGCCGGCGAAAACCCGTATCCGTTCATGAAGGCCGCAAACTTCTATGTCGGAAACGAGAATGCCATGAGCCTTCTCCCGCTCGCCTTGCCAGATAGCGATGAACTAGTCGTTTCTTATATCGATACTCTTGACCCAACGATCGTTAACGTCAAATTGTTCGAGCGTGGATCAACCGATGAACTCACTTTATCCGATTATTTCGAGGAAGAAGATATTACCGCCCTTGTCACCAAGGGATCCGTCAACTTCAAAGACACCGTCGTCGGTGATTTCGACCTCCTTTACCGTTATGGCCAAGGAACCACCCCCGGCTTCCCGGATATCAAATACGAAATCTCCGTCATAAATGGTTATAACATCAACACCGCCAAAGACCTCCAGGTCCTTAACAACGATGACCGTGACGGAACTTGCGGCGAGCGCGCAGCCCTTCAAGAAGATCACCAAGGAGGGGCAAACGACCACATTATCCACGACTGGAAGGTCGCCAATAACATCCCAACCGATAAAAACCGTACCGTTGGTATTGTCCAAAAAGACCTTGTCATTGGAAAAGATGATGTTCCATCTTGGTACATCTATGACAAGGATGTTGATCAATGCAATATTTTGATCGACGGCACCTGGAAAGACTTTGCTCACGTCGTCAAGCACACCTTCTTCATGGATGATCCCGAAAGTGAACAAAGCGTCAACGTCTATGGCAACTATCACAAAATAAGCACTGGCGATGACTTCCCGTTCATAACCGTTGTTCGGGATGATCCGGCCCCGACCGGAAACATGGTTGAGGGACACTCCGCCTTATTTGGTTCTAACCTCCAGGACTTCGACGGACCTCAAACCCGAGAAATGACCGCTTTGCGCAACAATAGGTCTTTCAATGTTTATAACTTGCAAGCCATCGGTAACCAAGGCGTTTCCGTTGACTCTGAAGGCTTGGAAACCGGCCTCATCTTCGCCAAATCCTTCAATGACTTTAACATCGAAAACTCCGTTGTTACCAAATTCTATGATGGAACGGTCCAATGCAACTCGGACAACATCTACGGAATTCAATCCGCTCTCACTTTGAAAGATTCCCGTGTAAACAACACTTTCATGTGTGGTTTGTTCAACTGGAATAGCCCGATCACCAATATCTATAACTCCGAAATCATGAATGCCGGTGGACCTCTTTTCTTCAACCAGTCCAACTCCGACTTTACCTACACTGAATTCGGCATCACCAGCAGCGATTGGTCCGGCCACGACTTCCTCCCGAATACCGCTCAGCTTAACATTGACGAAGCCACTTATACCGAGAACTGGGTTTCCGGTCAGGGAGGCTGGTTCAAACAGTACAACTGCGAGGCTCAGATTTCTCAGATTAAGCAGCTTAACATGGCTTATTATGCTGCCACGATGGCTCAATCATCCTTCCTCGACAATGGTCTAAAGGACTACACCAAATATGGCGAAGGAAAGATGAACTTCATCATGATCAATATGCTCAACGGTTCCGGTATTGAAGCTAAAGAAGCCGGCAACTTGACTAAAGCCTCTATTGGCGGCAAGACCATCGTCGACACCGATCAAGGACGTCTTGAGACCCTTGGTAAGCTCTCGGGTGGTGATTTCTCCGGACTTTGGACGACCAACTTCGGCGCTCTCGCTTCCTATTCTCAGATGCTTACCCAAGTTCCGATGGGATTTGTCATCTCCTCTGGCTCCGTTGAAGATGGACAGCATTACGGATACTTTGACGGCAGCGCCATGATCGACTTGATGAATATGTACGCTCCGTCGGGAACCCCATCTCTTGATTCTTCCTTCCAGAGCAACAAATTTCTCACCATGTATACCCTCGGCTCCAACAATGGCATCGACCTTATGGGCGCCGGACAATTCAACAACTATAAAGGAAGTAACGCCTACGGCATCGTCTTAGGCGCCATCCACCCCGAGGCCTAATGAAGGAAGAGGGAAAGAACAACCAAAAACTAATGGGCTTATTGCCCTTAGGCGGCTGCCTTGTGCTTGCCGCCTTTTCCTCTATTTGGGCGCATGGCCAGGCTTTTATTTACGCTATCACCTTCGTTCTTTCCCTCTTTCTTTCCTATATGTTTCTTACTTCGTGGGCTCCAAAATTGGCGGAGAAGCACACGAAACAATACCCGTCTGAAAGCGATGAAGCCAAATTAGCAAAGTCAAAGAAGGCCGTCACCATTTTGACTACTTTCTATTTGGTGGTTGCCATCGCCGCGGTATTGATGGGCAATTTCATTAACTGGACAGTTTGCATTGTAATTTTGATAGTCTGCTTTGCTCCTCTTGCCGTCAGGCTTCTTTTTAAGCTTGTCGACAAAAAGAGCAATCCCGCTAATCCGATTTACATCTGGTTCCATAGAACCTTCAACATTTCAACGAAGGAGCAATTTGTTTTAACCTGCGGAAAAGTGGTTGGACTACTTGCCGTCATCTTGTTCTTCGTAAGGTTCTATTTTGCGGAAAGCGATTATCTTGAAGGTGTCAGGAATCTTCAAAGCGACTTCATGAGTCCGTTTGAAGTCGGTATCTCAGCAATAGTGGGTTATCTCGCTAACGGATGCTTGATTCTCGTAGCTATCTCTTCCTTTTTCCCGACTCCTGTTTTCCGTGGCATCTCCAAATTCGTGGTGACACCTACTTTGATTCTTGAAATCTTCTTCTTCCCGCTTGTTGTTCAAGGAGTGGTTGGCCAGGTCAGCACTTCTTCGTTCTCTTGGAGAGCTTTGCTGATGGGTCTTGAACTCGGCGTTAATTTCGCCGTTTGCTTGAGGTTCTGGAAAGAGAATCCATCTTTTAAGACCAGCGAAGAGGAAAGATATGGAATTATTTTGGCCGCCGTTTTGCTTGTTTGCCTCAATATAACCAGCTACACCTTATCTAATTTCTTCGGGGAAAAATCGATTTACGTCGTCGTTCCGATTGACTTAAATTCCACCCATCGTGTTTTGCTTGGCGTCTGCGTCGCTCTTCCGATCTTGTATTTCCTTGTTTTGTTTAGATTCGATAAGCTCCATAGAAGAGCCTTCCTTTGCTTTATCGCATACTCGGTTTTGGTCAGCTATATTTCGACCCTCCGTTACGATATTTGGTCATCCATAACTTCTTATCCGCTTCATATTTGCAACACCGCGATGTATACGATGCCTTTGACTTTGGTGTTTGTATGGACACCTTTGTTCTACTTCACGATGTTCATCAATGTCATCGGCGCCGCCTTTGCTTTGCTCATGCCCGATTACAGCACGTCGCACGGAATCTTTTCTCCTGCGATTGTCGAGTTCTACATCAACCACTATTACGCTTTCTTCTTGCCGGTTTTGATCGTTATCCTCGGCATTTACGGGCGTCCCAAGATAAAGTACTTCTTCTATTCCATGGGTGGATTCCTCATTTATTACTTAACCGTCGGCTTCGTTAACAACTTTGTCCAGCCTCGCCTTCCGTATGGGCAAACCATCGACTTCTTCTTTATCAACTCCACCTTCATCGCCGATAAACTCGGAAACTTTGGCGAAGCTATGTATAAACCTGTAATCGAATTTTCAGACGGTACGTATACGTATAAAATCCACGCCCTATACCTGCTTGTGTATTATGTTTTCTACTGTGCCTTCGCATTGGCCATGTGGTTTGTCTATGAACTTTTATTCAAGATCGTGGATGAGACGGACGCCTTATTGACGGCAAAAGAAAAAATCAGAGCCAAGATGGCTATATACGCAAAGATGTCAAAGGAGGGAATAGCAATGGAAAACACCAATGTCCCGGAAATCAAGATTGTCGGATTGACCAAACGATATGGTAACGCGACCAAAAATGCGGTCACGAATTTCAATATGGATATCGTCGGTGGAAAGATCTACGGCTTCTTAGGAAAGAATGGCGCCGGTAAATCCACCATCATCAAATCCATCGTTGGCATCCATGGAATAAACGAAGGCTCCATCCTCGTTTGCGGCCATGATATCGCCAAAGATCCTAGCGGTGCAAAATCTTGCATCGGTTATGTCCCTGACAACTACGCTCTTTACGAAAATCTTACCGGTCGCCAATACATCTCTTATATCGCCGATTTGTACAAAGTCTCAAAAGAGGACCGCGAAGCCCGCGTCCCTGCTTTGGTTGATCAGCTTGAGATGAATGAACGCTTCGATATGCCGATGAGAACATATAGCCACGGCATGAAACAAAAGATCACGATCATCGCGGCTTTGGTTCACGAACCTGCCGTTTGGATTTTGGACGAGCCGATGACCGGTTTGGACCCGAATTCTATTTTCCAAATCAAAGAGTTGATGAGACAGCATGCCGCGAAAGGAAATATCGTTTTCTTCTCCAGCCACATCATCGACATCGTTAAGAACCTTTGTGATGAAGTGTTCATCGTTAAAAAAGGCGATGTTCTTGCCCACGAGCAGGTGAAGACCTTGAAGAGCAAGCACATCGATTTAGAGAAATTGTTCCTCGAGCTTACCGCCGATTCCGATGCGGAAGCCAAGGCTTTAATGAAGGAAGTTGAAGCGTAATTATGTCCCAAGCCAAGACGACAAAAATCAAAAACGGGCGCTTATCGGTTGATGGACCGCGTTTTTGGTCTATCGTCAAAATGCTTTTGGCCAACACTCTGAAGATGGATTTTAAACGCGATTTCAAAAAATCGCTGATTAGAGTGATCGTCATGTTGATCGGCTTTGTGGTCGTAGCTGCGGTGTCGTTCGTCTTTTTCTATATCTCGAGGTTGTTCTCGTTATTCTCGGTTTTGGCTAAAGTTCCTCAAAGCGTACCTTCTTTAATAGTAATGGCTTTCTTCTTCATCGGATTCATCCCTGCATTATTGAAGCTCACGAAGTCATTATATTTCGCGCCGGACAACAAAATATTGATTACGTTCCCGTGCAACGGAAACACCATTTTTCTCGCTAGGATTTTCGTTTTCTTTGTCAGTCAATTGGTCAGAACCTTGATGATTGAGGTCGCTTTCCTTGCCGGGTTCATGATCTTCTCAAACTTCAAGGCGTATTGCTACCCGTGGCTTATTTTGGCTTGGTTCCTTTTAACAGCCGCTGAAGTGTTGATTTTATCCTTGTTATCGATCCCGACTTACTACGCGTGGCTATTCTTAAAGAAACACAACATTATTACGGTTTTTCTCTCGATAGCGGCTTTCGTCCTCATCATTTTCGCTATCGTCAATGTTGTAATGCTTATCCCGGATAGCATTTCCCTATTTAACTCTTGGGGTCCGTATCAGGCCGCAATAATTAAATTCTTGAATGGATATCAAAATGAAGCCTCGTTCTTCTTTTGGCTAACCACGATGTCCATGGGCTATTTGCAGGATAACAACGTAAGGTTATTCACGGCCACGAACGTCATAACGTTATTAGGCGTTATCGCCACCATTGTGATTTTCTTAGTTCTTTGTCTTTATGTCGTCAACCCGATTTATTTCCGTCTCGCTTCCTCTTCTAGTGATTTCGGTGGAGCCGGAAAAACAAAGACCAAGAATATGGTCAGGCATAGTTTCTTCTACACGCAAATGAAGAAGGAGGCGACTTTGTTCTTCCGCGATCCGAACTTGTTTAGCGGATGCTTTGGAACATTCGCTGTTATGCCAATCTTCATTCTTGTCGTCGATAAAATATTCGGCTCGATGCAGTCCAATATTCGCGGTGACATGATGATTCTTGCTTTCAATGTCGTCATTCTTCTTTTGGTATCTTTGTCCGCCAACACGATCGCTGCGAGAATCTATAGTTCTGAGGGCGACGCCTTCAATTTAACCCGCACGTACCCAGGAAATGAAATATTCATGGTCTCTTCGAAAATTATTTGGCCTGGAATAATCGGTTCAATCTCCGTTGCTATTTCAGCCGCCGTATTCGGCTCCATGAAATCCATTGGAGGATTATCCATATTCTTCGTCGGAACGGCCTTAGTCTTTGCTTATTTGGGTCATTTGCTTTCTTCTGCCGGACATGACTTCACAACCAAAAAGGATCACTTTGAAGATTCCGACTTTGCCTCCCCGGCCGAGAAAAGATCGGTCGTAAGCGCCATAGTCGTATCGTTGGTGTTCGGCGTTTTGTACTACTTGTATCAAACAGACTTCTTTACTTGGGGCTCTTTATCTAGGACCGAAACGGCCTCTGTTAAAATCATGCTTCTTGGCATTGGGTACTTTGTTATTTGTCTCATCGTCTTCATTAAGAAGATAACCCTCATCTTTAAGGAAGGAGCGACGATATGAAAAAAGGACTTTTGATTTTTATCGGCGTCTTCACGATTTTGGCTTTTGTTGTCGTCGGTACCATTGGTGCGGTCCCTCAGGGAATCACGCCAGTTATTTACATCCAATCCCTCAACATCAAGTCGATGTTTGGAAAAGACCCTTCAATTAATCCAACCACCAAGGTGAAAACCATCGAATTGGATTATTTTGACCGCGACCTTTTTACCGAAGTCGAATATGAAGGGGAATGGTATATCGCCTACTCTCTTCAGGTCGAAATCCTCCCTCTGAATGTTACGAACCGCGCCTACGAATTCGTTGTTCCTGAAGGAAACGGATTTGTTGAGCTAAACCCAGAAGACATTTACGCCAAGACAAGGGGCTCTTTATTGATCAAACACGCTACTCCGGAAATGCTTGGAAAAAGAACCTCAATCAAAGTCGTTATCGCATGCGCCCCTAGAGACGGCGGACCTGCCGCTCAAGACGAAGTCACCCTGAAGGTGAACTATAAGGAGAAATAAGATGAGAATCGGTATTGTTGGCGCTTCTTCCTCTGGCCTATACACCGCCATTCTTATCAAGAAGAATCATCCTGATTTTGAAGTGGTGGTCATAGAGAAAAACGAAAAGATTGGAAGAAAACTTTTAGCGACCGGAAATGGGCACTGCAACTTGTTGAACCTTTCTGCGAATGCGTCGTCGTATTATCAAGAAGATTTGGTTCGCCCATTTTTTGAAAAATACCGAGTTGAATCTTTGAGAAAAACACTAGAGGAGTTTGGCGTCCCTCTTAAACTGATTGGAGATTTGGGCTACCCGCTATCTTTCAGCGCGGAGTCGTATGTCGAACATCTAAAGAAACTGTGCTTTGATTTGGGCGTGAAAATAAAAACAGGCACACGTGTCATCGATTATTCGGCGAAAGACACATGTGTGCTATATACGGATTCTGGCGAATGGAAATTCGACAAAATAATTTTTGCCACCGGCGGAATGAGTCAGAAAAATCTTGGAAGCGACGGTTCCTTGTTCGAGGTCTTTAAAAAACACGGAAGGAAAGTTTCCCCATTAAAACCAGGGTTATGTCCCATTAAAACCAAAGAGTCCACGAAAGAAATTTCGGGGGTTAGGCACGAGGCTTCAGTAAAGCTCATTTCTAACGGCAAGCAAATTTATTTTGAGGAAGGTGAAGTCATTTTTAAAGACGATGGACTTTCTGGAATTGTTATTTTTAACTGCGAATCCTTTATCGTTCATCATAACGTTTCTTCTTGTTCTATCGAGCTTGATCTATTCCCTGAGTTGTCACTCGAAGAGCTCAATAAGGCGATATCTTCTGCGAAGGACATCCGCTCCATCTTGCCAATAAAGCTTGCAAACTATGTATCCAAAAAGATTCGTAATGAAGCCGATCTTGGCCAATATTTGAAGCACGTATCCTTCAATTTTGACCATACGTATCCGTTCGAACAGTCGCAGGTGACAATCGGTGGTATTGAAATGGGCGATATTTCTTCGTCTCTTTCTTTCGCTGACGAGCCAAATGTTCATTACGTCGGCGAAGTGCTAAATGTTGACGGACCATGTGGTGGTTACAACCTCACTTGGTGCCTTCTTTCCGCGCTATCAGTCGCCGCCTCTATCTAATAAGCGTGTAAAAGACTTGTCTTTTCCCTCTCTTTCGCAATATTGACTATCTCTATAAGATAGACTTAAATATACGAGCCGTATTTTTCGGATATTAAAAGAGAGAGGTTCACATATGAAATATTCCTCAACAGTCAGAATGATCAACGTTGTCGTCTTTGCGTTGCTCACCCTCATTTTTGGAGCCGCTGGCATTTACTTCGGGTTCTTTGTTTGCCCGGACTTCTTCGCCGTTGCTCACTTCACCAACCAATTCAGTGGTGTTGGCATCCAGCAAGCTGGATACTTCAGCGAATTCTCCTTCGTCTTCCCGGCCGCTATTGCGGTTCTCGGACTTGCCGTTGGAGCTGCTTCTGTCATTGGACTTGTCTTAAGCGTCAAATCCATGCTTGATGAGCGTAACGATGAACTTGTCGTTAAGAGCTTCCTCCAGTATGTCGCCGTCGCTTATATCGTTGCCATCTTCTTCGTCGCCAACGCCCTCGTCTTCTATAACGTTTACGGAAAAGGCGTTACCGCTTGGTGGATCGTCATCTGCATCATCGTCGCTATCGCCGCTCTTATCGGCGGAAACGTCCCGATGATGAAACTTCTCGAAGACAAAGATCAGAACAACCTTACCGCTATCATCTTCAACGTCATGGGAGTTGTTGGATGCGCCGTCTGTGCCGTCCTCGTTCTCCCGGCCGTCGCTGCCCTTACTTCGCAATCCGTCGTTTATAACCTTCCGTTAAAACTTGGAACCGCTGCCGTCACTGCCTTGATCGTCGCAGTCCTCGGACTTGCTTCTGGAGCCATGGTTAAGAAAGGTATCAAGAATGGAACCTCCGTTTCTGGAGCCACAATCATCGGCGCCGTTGGACTCTTATTCGTTGGCTTGTTCTTCACTGGAGCCGGCACCTACAACGCTCTCTATAATTCCAACCACAACTCATACGATAAGATTTGGAAAAACAACTGGGACCTTGTTCTTACAAAAGGAACTGGTATTTCCGGAAACAATAAAATCCCGACCGATTTCGTTGTCATGTCTTACATTGCCGGCATTGCCTTGATCGCCATCGCCGTTGCCTTCATCGTTTACACCGTCATTGGTAAGAAGAAAGCCTCCGCTACTACCAAATAAACTAGCAACAAAAAAAGAAAGCCGTTCGACTTCGAATCGAACGGCTTTTATTATTTCTCTTCTCTTTGAGAAACGACGATCTGATTGAACGGGATTTCTATTCCGTTATCTTTCAAGAGGAGGAAGATGACTTCATTGAGCTTTCTTGTGACGGCGAATTTGTTCTCTTCACGCGTATGTGCGATTAATCTAAGGATAACCGCTGAGTCTTTGAATTCCTGCATGCCGAGCAATTCGACTTCTCCAATGACATCAGGGACTTGCTTTGATATGTTGGTGAGATTCTCTTCGAAGAGCTTTCTGATGGCTCTAAAGTCTTCTCCGTAATCGAGGGGGACATCCACGACCGCCAACGACATCTCTTGAGAGAGGTTTATTGCGGTGTTGATTTGGCTGTTTCTAATACTCTTTGTATTTCCGGCTACATCGGTGATTTTGGTGCAGCTTAATCCGATGTCAGTAACGACACCTCTGAAGTCGTCGATGACGACTGTGTCGCCAACATCGAACTCGTTCTCGAAAACAATCGTGCATCCGCTGATGACGTCAGCGATCAACGTTTGAGCGCCAAGACCGATGATGAGGGCAACGATTCCTGCGCTGGCGATTATTGTGGTGGTATCGACACCCCAGATGCCTAAGAGAATGAAGGCCAAGACAATCCAGGTTAAGTATTTGACCGTCGAATTGATGATCTTGATTATCGTCTTTCCCTTATTGTTGGTTTTTCTAGAGGTGATGTTTAAGGCGGTTCTTATTATTTTGCTGATTCCTAGGAGCAACAAAACGAAGAACAAACTTAGCATTATCGCTCCCCCGACTTCGATTGGCTGCGATACATCCGGTTTATAGGATATCAAGACGTTGCCTAAGAAGGATCCGGGGAATAATGCGCCGGCTAATATAATCAGCACAACGTAGAGGACTTCGATTCCGAATATTGACCAAGATACGATGTAATGGATTTTTTCGGATTTATCCTTTTCGGCCCAAGGCTTCCCTTCCTTTTTGGGCTGCCCCTTCGAATCAGTGCCATAGATAAGCGCGTTCTTTGCTTCCCGTGACATGTCCTTAATCTCTTCGATTTTTCTCTCTTCCTCTTTCATCTTAAGACTCCTTTCTTTGAATAGATGGACCCGTTTCCGAATGATCCATCGTATTTAATTGTCAGTTCGTAATCCCCGTAATCCCCTGAATAGTATCCAACGAAATACGCTGGGTTATCACTGTTTACTATCTGCTCTTCGAGGATTATTCTGTCACCGCCGTTTTCGATCATCACAACGATTGCGGCTTCGTATTTTACGGTGGCGGAGAATGAATATTGAATTCCGCGATACGATGTTTCGTACACCTCGACGTTGGATAATTTTGGAATTCCCTGTTGTACAATCGAGAATATCGAGACGACAGCTAATGCGGCCACGCCGACTTTAGCGACGCCCCCAATGATTTTTTTGATTCGCGTTGAGTTGGTGACACTGGCGTATTTTGTTTCTTGAAGCGACGATCCGAGGTCACCGTTGCTATATCCTGTAACCTCTTTGGTGTCATCGAAACCTGCGGCAGGGATATCTTTTATTTTGATGTTGTTATATTCGTCATACTCAAAACAACTTTTGTTGGGAAGAAGCGTTTGAACAACGCCCCATTTCTCGTTGTTTGGAGATGAATTTGGTTTCATGAGTAAATATTAGCAAAAAAGCCCCAAAATTGGGGCTTATATTGTAGATAATTCTATTTATTTATGTATGTATCTGTAATTGAGATGTATTCGTCGTAGAGATTTTTTATATCGTCTGAGACGTCTTCCCATTCTTTATGGAGTAGTTCCATGGCGGAATCAGGAACGATCTTACTTTGACTCCTCATCTTGTTTTGAAGGAAAGCAATTTCGTAGGGGATATTGAAGGCCACCAATATGTGCTTATCGAAACACGGGGTGGCTTCGTAATAATAACGGCGGTAGTGGTTGGTTAAATTTGTTGAATCGGCGATGACGGTGCAAGTCGGGTCTTCGCTGCCGTATTTGATAATTCTTTCAAGATATGTCTTCCAAATGAACTTCTCATCGCGGAAATCATTCGGCTTTCCAAAGAATTCTTCTCTGATATCGTCGCTGGAAACGATTTTCGTATTTGGGTGGTCTTTTATGTAATTTCTGGCCCAAGTGCTTTTGCCGCTTCCCGGGATCGCTGATAGCAGAATCAGTGTACTCATAGTCTAAATCATAGTGATTTAGGACTCTTTTGTAGAGAGTTTTTTGAAATGAAAACCTTTTCATCAAGGCTTGGTTTGTCAAAAATAGCGTTCGGAAATCTTTTTTGTTATAATAATTTCCAATGGAAACGATAGTTGCAAAAAACAAAAAATTCGTCGTCGAAAGCATCCTCGCAAAACACGAGGATCACGTCTCGTATATCTGCGTTTATAGCGGCGTCCATTATATGGTTCGCGTTTATAACGAAGGATACGATGAGGTTTTGGCCAATTACAAAAGGCTAAAGAAAGCCGGCATCAACATGGCTAAAGTCTGTTATCACGATGACGAGGCGCATGTGATCGTTTTCGATTATTTCCCCGAAACTTCCGTTTTGGAAAAATTGGCGGAAGGCGATTTGCCGGAAGAATACTTCAAGGCTTTGTTTGATTGCTACCGTTTTGCCAAATATGCCAAACTTGCTTTGGATTGGAAACCGCAGAACTTCATGTTGCGCGGTTCTCAAATGTTCTATCTCCCGATTAAGGTTTCCGACCTTACGGAAGAGAATAAACTTGAGAAAACGGGTCTTCGCTATTGGTTCAGGGGCGCTGAATGCGTTTCCGAGCTAAAAAGAAAAGGGCTCGTCGGCGAAGACGTAACCCCTCTTCCGGAAGAAGTCGTTAATAAAAACATGGTCTTAATGGCCGTCAAATATTGGTAATAAAGCGGACACGTGTCCGCTTTTTTCTTCCAAAGTTGAAACGAATTTCAAATCTTTGTATAGTGTTTCTACGCTGTTGCCTCGGTACCCAGCGTTAAAAAATCAGGAGGTCCAATTCATGACCGTTTCACTTACCCGAAAAATCGCCAGTAACGCTATCGTTGCGGCGATTTATTTTTTGCTTACGATGGTTACTTCCCCATTTGCCTTTGGCCAAATCCAAGTGAGGATAGCCGAGATAATGATCCTTCTATGCTTCTTTAGAAGGGATTTTGTTATTGGCGTTACTTTGGGCTGTTTAATGGCTAACTTCGGATCGACTTTGGGGATGTGGGATGTTCTTATTGGAACTGCCGCTACTTTGGTTTCGTCGCTCCTAGTTGCCTATGCGTCTCCGAAATTACTTATCGCGACAATTTGGCCGATATTGATCAACGCATTTGCCGTTGGATTTGAGCTAAATTGGCTCCTTGAATTACCGTTTTGGGAAAGCGCGCTTTTCGTCGGAATCGGTGAAGCCATTGCGATTTTTGTGGGTTATGCCTTGTTTATGGTCACAAAGAAAAATAAGGGTTTCCATGATGCGTTTGGGGCGAATCGTCACTTAGATTTCCGTTTCTAGTTTGCCTTAGGCAAATAAATATCTACAATTAATCCCGTTATGGACAAACGTTTTTATTTAGAAATTAAGCATATCGACAAAAATTCAGGCGCTAGGTATGGCATTCTCCATACCCCGCATGGAGATGTCGAAGTTCCTATGTTTATGCCGGTAGGCACTAACGCGACTCTTAAATGCCTTTCTCCAGAAATGGTAAAAGAATGCGGGTCTGGCGTTATTTTAGCGAACACGTACCACCTTCATTTAAGACCTGGCGAGGAAATAGTCAAAAAAGCTGGAGGCCTTCATAAGTTCATGAACTATGACGGCCCGATGCTTACCGATTCAGGCGGATTCCAAGTTTTTTCCCTTGCCCAAAAAAGAAAAATCACCGAAGAGGGAGTCAAGTTCAGCAATTACCTAGACGGAAGCACCGATTTCTTTTCTCCTGAAAGCGCGATAAAAATCGAAGAAGCCTTAGGGGCTGACATAATCATGTCTTTTGATGAATGTATCCCTTATCCGGTTACTTATGATTACGCGAAAAAATCGACGGAAAGAACAATCCGCTGGGCTAAGCGTGGACAACTAGCTCACACTAGGGAAGACCAAGCGTTATTTGGAATTGTTCAAGGCGGAGCCTTCCGCGATTTGCGTGAGATGTGCGCGAAAGAATTAGCGGCAATGGATTTCCCTGGATATTCCATCGGCGGAACCTCGATCGGCGAACCAAAAGAAGTTTGCTTTCAAATGGTTGCGGACGCCGTCCGATATTTGCCGCAAGATAAGCCGAGGTATTTGATGGGCGTAGGGTCTATCGATTATCTCCTCGAAGGCGTTTCTTTGGGCGTTGATATGTTCGACTGCGTTTTGCCAACCCGTATCGCTAGGCATGGCACGCTTATGACTAGCCAAGGAAGAATCAACATTCAAGGTGCTCAATACAAAGAAGATTTCACGCCTTTAGATCCGGAATGCGATTGCTATACATGCAAGCATTACACGAAAGCGTATCTTCGCCATCTTTACGTGGCCCACGAAGATTTTGGAAAGACGCTTAATTCGATTCATAACATCCGCTTCCTCATCAAGATCATGGAAGGCGCTAGAAAAGCCATCCAAGAAGATCGTTTCAACGAATATAAGGCTGAGGTGTATGCGAAATTTGGAGATAAGAGGGGATTCTAATGGACATCAATCTATTTGATTTTTATCTTCCCGAAGAGCAAATCGCTCAGACCCCTTCTAGACAAAGGGATGAATGCCGCCTGATGGTGGTGGACCGTGAGAACAAGGTCATTGAGAACAAACTTTTCAAGGATATCGCCGATTACCTCCATGAAGGCGATGTTTTGGTCAGAAATAACACGAAGGTCATTCCGGCTCGCTTAGTTGGAACTAAAGTCGAAACGGGCGGTCACTGCGAGGTACTTCTTTTAAAACAGCTCGAAGGTGATAGATGGGAATGCTTATGCGGCAATGCCCATTCCCTAAAGGTCGGGAGCAACGTCACGTTCGGCGATGGTTCTTTAACCTGCACATGCGTCGAGGTGCTGCCAGAAGGCATCAGACATATGGAGTTCCATTATTCTGGAATCTTCCTCGAGATACTCGATAAGCTTGGAAAGATGCCGCTTCCTCCCTATATCAAGCAGCAGATATCGGACAATTCCGATTATCAAACGGTCTATGCCAAGGTGCCGGGCTCAGCCGCGGCTCCGACGGCCGGCTTCCATTTTACGACGGAACTTTTCGCCAAGCTCCGCGACAAAGGCGTTGAAGTGGTGGACATCACCCTCAACATCGGCCTTGGGACATTCCGCCCCGTCAAAGTCCAAGACACCAAAGATCACGTTATGCACACCGAACTCTACGAAATGAGCGAAGATGCCGCTTCTAGATTAAACAAAGCTAAATCCGAGGGAAGACGCATTATCGCCATCGGAACAACCTCTGTTCGAACTTTGGAAGCTAACTATGGAAAATACGGAACGTTCAAGGCGACCAAAGAAGACACGAACATCTTTATCAATCCTGGTTATGCCTATAAGGCAGTCGATGCCATAATCACCAATTTCCATTTGCCGAAGAGCACTCTTGTCATGCTTGTTTCAGCGTTTATGGGAAGAAAGTGGACGTTGCATTGCTACGAGACCGCCGTAAAGGCCGGTTACAGGTTCTTCTCCTTTGGAGATGGAATGTTTATCCACGGAGCGTTCGATTACGCCTCAAACGAGGATCTTTAATGCCGTATAACGGTAAGATAAATTACTACAAGAAAAGCGTGGCGACGATCGAGTCGTTTTCTGGTGAAAAAAAGCCCACTTTGCTTATGCATGTTTGCTGCGGTCCTTGCTCTTGCTTCCCTTTGACTTTTTTGTGCCCGCATTTTGATGTTGCCCTTTATTTCAACAACTCAAATATCTATCCAGAGAGCGAATATCAAAGAAGGCTTAATGAGCTTTTAAAACTCCTTGAATCCATTAAGAAAGATTACGGTTATGACATTAATGTCATAATTAATCCATATGATAACGAAGGATACATGAAAGACCTTGCTCCTTTCGCGACTCAAAGAGAAGGCGGGGAGAGATGTCGCATTTGCTATCGAAAACGCATGGAAGAAGCATATGACTACGCCGAAAATAATGGCTTTGATTATTTCTGCACAGTCATGACTATTTCTCGTCAAAAAGACAGTCAAATACTCAATTCTATCGGCCGTGATTTAGAGGCCAAACACAGCAAGACTAAATACTTTTATAGCGACTTCAAAAAGAACAAGGGCATAGATAAAGGCCAAGCTATGAGAGAGCACTATAACCTATATAAACAGGAATATTGCGGATGCGTCTACTCCTACCAATCTATGCTCAAAAAAGAAGAGACAAAAACCAAAAATTAGGCTAATAAAAAACTCGTTTTTGTGCACGGTGCACAATAAAATGTGAAAATCAGGCTTTTCTCGATAAGGCCTGGTTTTTTTCTTTCGGATTTTCAAAAAAAGTAGCGATTATTGCTGATTTATTTAAAAAATAACAAATTTGTGCTTGACGTTCGTATATATACACGTGTATAGTGCATCACGCTGGCGTTTGCGATGAACCGAGAGGTTGCCGACACACCCACAGGCGTTGTCATGAAATGGGCTGTCGGGGAATTCGCGGTGAGCAAAATACGCCAAGTGCCTGGAAATATACGAAAGGAGAAATTCATGGCAAAAGAGAAGAAAATCCAGATTCGCCTCTCAGCTTACGAGTCCAAGATCCTCGACCTCAGCGTTCAGAAGATCTTAGCCGTCGCCGAGAAGACTGGTGCCGGAGTTGTGGGACCGATCCCGCTTCCGACTGAAAAGTTGGTCACAACCGTGCTTCGCTCGACCTTCAAGTACAAGGACAGCCGCGAGCAGTTTGAGATCCGCACACACAAAAGGTTGGTTTACATCACCAAACCTACCAAAGACACTGTTGAAGATTTGAGGAAGCTCGATCTTCCGTCTGGTGTCGACATCGACATTAAGTTATAAGGAGGGACTCAATCATGAAAGCCATCATCGGAAGAAAAATGGGCATGACCGAAGTCTTCGCCGCTGACGGAACAATGTATCCGGTCACCGTCGTCGAAGTCCTCCCGAACGTCGTCGTCGCTAAGAAGACGACCGAAAAGGACGGCTATGAAGCCATCCAAGTCGGTTACGAAGACAAAGCCGAACGCTTAGTCAACAAAGCCATCAAAGGCATCTACAAGAAAGCCAACCTCGGAACCAAGGAGCACCTCTACGAGCTCAAGGGCGACGAGATCTATGGCAAGAACATTGGTGAGAACCTCACCGCCGATCTCTTCGCCGCTGGTGAAGTCATCGACGTCGTCGGTACCACCAAGGGCCACGGATATGCCGGTACCATCAAAAGGTATCACAACCACATCGGCCCGAAAGGACACGGATCCGGCTATCACCGCCAGATTGGTTCCTTAGCCAACAACGGACGCTGCAACAACCGCGTTATCCCGGGCAAGACCATGTCCGGTCATATGGCTCCGCATCAGGCCACCGTTCAGAATGTCACCATCGTTGAAGTCAACGCTGAGAAGAATTACGTCCTCGTGAAGGGCGGACTCCCGGGACCGAAAAAGAGCATCGTCATGCTCCGCACCCCGATCAAAGCTCAGTTCAAGAAACCGGAAGTTAAGCCGCTCGTTGACCTCACCGCTGAGAAAGGAGAATAACCATGGCCGAAAAGAAAATCAGCCACAAAGTGGTTAACCTCGCCGGCGAAGAAGTCGGCACCGTCTCCCTCTCTGCTTCCGTCTTCGGAATTAAAGAGGAAAACGCGCAGGTCGTGCACGACGCGGTCGTGACCGACAATGCGAACCGCCGCCAGGCCACCGCTAAGACCAAGAAACGCCACGACGTTTCCGGATCTGGCATCAAGCCGTGGAGGCAAAAAGGCACGGGCCGCGCCCGCGCTGGCGACCGCCAGAGCCCAATCTGGGTTGGAGGCGGTAACGTCTTCGGACCTGATGGAACCCAGACCTTCAAGCTTTCCCAGAACAAGAAAGCCCACAAGCTCGCCCTTAAGACCGTCCTCAGCGAAAAAGCCGCTAAAGGCTTGATCGTCGTCGATGAACTCAAGCTCGAGAAGGTTTCCACCAAAGAGTTCGTCAAAGCCCTCGCCGCCATCAAAGCGGAAGGCAAGACCCTCGTCGTCGTCGATGGCTCCAACGAGAACGTCGTTCTCTCCGGACGCAACATCGCCACCGTCGGTCTCGTCACCAGGAACAACGTTTCCGTCTATGACGTTCTTAACGCTCAGACCCTCGTCGTTTCCAAGGAAGACATCAAAGCAATCGAGGAGGCCCTTAAATAATGGCAGACGAAGTTAAGGTTGAGGCCCAGGTCGAAGAGACCAAGGCCAAGAAAGCCCCGGCCAAAAAGGCCGCCAAGAAAGCCGTCAAAGAAGAACCGAAAGCTCCGGCCTTCGGAAAAGCTACGGCTCATGACTACGAAGTCATCAAAGAACCCCACATCACCGAAAAGTCCATGGGGCTCATGCAGAATTCTAATAAGGTAACTGTGCGTGTCAGCGCGCATACGAATAAGGTTGAGATCAAATTGGCCTTCCAGAGAATCTTCCAGGTCAAGGTCGACGACGTCAAAGTCATCAACCAAGTCGGCAAAACCACAACTCGTGGCGGACGTTACCAGGGTACGATCAGCGGCTTCAAGAAAGCCATTGTCACCATCCATGAAGGTGAAGCGATCGACCTCTTCAAGGAGTAAGGAATCACCGTTAGGGTCAAACCTAAAAAGCATCCAATATAGGAGAAAAAGAAATGGCTATCAGAACCTACCGTCCTTATACGCCGTCCCGTCGCTCAATGAGCAACTCGACCTTCAAGGACATCACCAAAGCCACTCCTGAAAAATCGTTGTTGGTCACCAAGAAAAAAACCGGTGGCCGTAACAATCAAGGAGTGATTACCTGCCGTCACATCGGCGGTGGTAACAAAACCCGTTACAGGATCATCGACTTCCGTCGCTTGAAAGATGGCATCCCAGCCACCGTCAAGGCGATCGAATACGACCCGAACCGTAATGCCAACATCGCCCTCTTGGCTTATGCCGACGGCGAAAAGCGTTACATCATTGAGCCGCAGGGCCTCAACGTTGGCGACAAAGTCATCAGCGGTGAAGCTACCGACATCAAGGTCGGCAACTGCTGCCAGCTCAAGAACATCCCCGAAGGAAGCTTCGTCCACAACGTCGAGCTTCAGCCGGGCAAAGGCGGACAGATGTGCCGCGCTGCCGGAACCTCCGCTCAGGTCCTCGGCACCGAAGGCAAATACTGCATCATCCGTTTGGCTTCTGGCGAAGTGAGGAAAGTCCTCGCTGTCTGCCGTGCCACCATCGGCATCGTCGGTAATGAGGACTACAACCTCATCAACCGTGGTAAAGCCGGTAAGAACCGCTGGTTTGGCATCCGCCCGACCGTCCGTGGTTCCGCTATGAACCCGTGCGACCACCCTCATGGTGGTGGTGAGGGTAAGTGCCCTGTCGGCCGCGACGCTCCGAGGAGCCCGTGGGGCAAGCGCACTCAGGGTGTTAAGACCCGCCGCTTCAAGAAGAATTCCACTCGCCTCATCGTGAGAAGGAAGAATTCTAAATAAGGAAAGGAGATAGAAAATGTCACGTTCACTCAAAAAAGAACCGTTCGTCGATGCTTACCTTCTCAAGAAGGTCGAAGCTCTTCAACAGTCTGGCAAGAAAGAGATCATCAAAACCTGGTCTCGCCGCAGCACAATCTATCCCGCCTTCGTTGAGCAAACCTTCGCTGTTTATAACGGCAAGGAGCACGTCACCGTCTTCGTCACCGAAGATATGGTCGGACACAAGCTCGGCGAATTCGCCCCGACCCGTAACTTCCCTGGTCACCACGGCAACAACGCCGGCGACCAAGGCGGTAAGAAATAAGGAGAAAAATCATGGCTGAAAAGAAAACCAAAACCGTGAAGAAAGCTCCGGTCGAAGAAAAGAAAGTCGAAAAGCCGGTCGTCACCGAGGCCAAGGCCTTCTCCCGTGACGTCCGCGTCACCCCGAGAAAAGTCAGGCTCGTCGCCGACTTCGTGAGGGGAAAGAAAGTTAGCGAAGCTCTCGCTATCCTCTCCAGGGTCAACAAGGTCGGTGTCACACCGGTCGAGAAGATCGTCAGGTCCGCAGCTGCCAACGCCGTCAACAACTTCGGCATGGACAAGGACAACCTCTACATCGCTGAGATCCAGGTCTCCGATGGCATGAGGATCAAACGCTTCACTCCGCGCGCCAAAGGAAGCGCCTCTCCTCTCATCAGGAGACTCGCCAACATCCGTTGCGTGGTCAAGGAAGCCAAATAAGGAGGAAAGGAACAAACTATGGGACAGAAAGTCAATGCCGTCGGAATGCGCATCGGCGTAAACCGCGACTGGGAATCCAAGTGGTTCGCCTCCAAAAAGGGAGAATACAGCGCCTTCCTTCTTGAGGACATCGCCATCCGCGAATACCTCAACAAAGAGCTCAAAGATGCCGGCGTCAGCCACATCGAAATCGCTCGCGCCAAAACCGACAAAGGCCACCGCGCTGACGTCACCGTCTACGCCGCCAAGGCCGGCGTCATCATCGGACAAGACGGAGCCAATACCCAAAAGCTCGAAAAAGGACTTAAGAAAATCTGCAAAGATGACGTTAAGATCCGCGTCGCCGATGTCAAGAATCCGGACCTCGATGCCACTTTGATCGCCAAATGGATCGCCAGTGAGCTCGAGAACCGTGCTTCCTACCGTTCCACCATGAAGAAAGCCATCCAGAGGATGAGAAAGGCCGGCGCCAAAGGCTGCCGTACCCTCTGCTCTGGCCGTCTTGCCGGCGCCGAAATCGCCCGTAAGGATGGATACAAAGAGGGCGTCGTCCCGCTTCATACCCTCCGCGCCGATATCGACTTCGCTCACGTTCAGGCCCACACTGCCTATGGTGACATCGGTGTCAAAGTTTGGGTTTGCCGCAGCTTGAACAAAGCCGCTGACGAAGCCAAGGAAGCCGCTGAAGCCTCCCGCGAGGCGAAAGGAGACAACAAATAATGTTGCAACCAAAGCGCGTTAAATACCGTCGCCCGCACGGCATCAAATACGAAGGAAAATCCAAAGGCGGCAATAAAGTCGACTTCGGAGAATACGGACTTCAGGCTCAGGAAGGAGCTTGGATCACCGATCACCAGATCGAGGCTGCTCGTATCGTCCTCTCCCGTTACACGGATAGGGCTGGTAAAGTCTGGATCAGAATCTTCCCCCATCTTGCCAAGACCAAGAAACCGGCCGAGGTTCGTATGGGTAGCGGCAAAGGCTCTCCGGAGTCATGGGTCGCCGTCGTCAAAACTGGTCGCGTCATGTTCGAGATCGGTGGAATCGACGAAAAAGTCGCTTGTGAGGCCTTAAGGCTCGCTGCTTATAAGCTCCCGATCCGCTGCAAGGTCATCAAGAAAGGAGAGTAAGAACATGGAAATCAAAGAATTACGTGAACTCACTCCCGCTGAACTCGACGAAAAAATCTACGAGCTTCAGACCAAATTGTTCGAGCTCCGCCGCAAGAAAGCGGTTGGCCAGCTTGAGCACGGGGAAGAGGTCAAGGCCGTCCGTAAGGACATCGCCAAAGCCCTCACCGTCAAGAGAGAGCGCGAGCTCCAAATCACTAAGTAAGGAAAGGAGAGAACCAAATGGAAACCAGAAATAGAAGGACAACCATTCAAGGCGTCGTCACTTCCACGAAGATGGACAAAACCATCATCGTCTCTATCGTCACCAAGAGGAACGATCCCCTTTACAACAAAAGGGTTGGATACACCAAGAAGATCCACGCCCATGACGAGAAAGGCGAAGCCGGACTTGGAGACACCGTCACCATCATGGCTTGCCGCCCGATCAGCAAGACCAAGCGCTTCCGCTTAGTCTCCGTCGACAAGAAAGCCGTCGTCATCGAGAAGGCCGCCTCTGTTGAGGAAGCCCTCGAGAGCAAAGAAGGCTCCGTCGAAGAGATCAAAGAAGCCGCTAAGGAGGCCGAATAATGATCCACAACGAAACAAATCTCGTGGTCGCCGATAACTCCGGCGCCAAGAGCGTCCGCGCTTTCCGTCTCTACGGCGGAAGCCACAGAAAGACCAGCTCCATTGGTGATGTCATCCTCTGCGCCGTCAAGGATGCCCTCCCGAACGGAAAGGTCAAAAAGAGCGACGTCGTCAAAGCCGTCATCGTCCGCGTCAAGCACCCGCTTGCCAGGAAAGACGGATCGACCATCGCCTTCGACGATAACGCCGTTGTCATCGTCAACGATGATGGCGAGCCGATCGGCACCCGTGTCTTCGGACCGGTCGCCCGTGAACTCAGGGACAAGGGATATATGAAAATCGTCTCCCTCGCACCCGAGGTTCTATAAGGAAAGGAGAAACACGAAATGAACATCAAAAAAGGTGATAAAGTCGTCGTCATCTCCGGCGCCGATAAGGGCAAGGAAGGAATCGTCCAGCGCGTCTATCCGAAGCTCAACAAAGTGGTTGTCGAGGGCGTCAACGTCCACAAACGCCACAAAAAGCCGACTCAGCAGACTCCGGAAGGATCTGTCGTCGACATCTACGTCCCGTTCGATGCCAGCAACGTTGCTCTCATCGATCCGAAGACCAAGAAAGCCACCCGTGTCCACATGGGCACCGTTAAAGGCAAAAAGGTTCGCCTCGCCAAGAGCGGCGCGGCCTTAGACTAAGGAGGTAAGCTAAAATGGCAGAAGAAAAGAAAACAGCCAAGAAGGCTGCCGCCAAAGGAAATGGCAACAAGGTCGGAGCTCTTGCTTCCAACCGTCTTGCCACCAAATACAAGACTGAAATCGTTCCGGCTCTTGTCAAAGAGTTCGGATACACTTCCGTTATGCAGGCTCCGCGTCTTGAGAAGATCGTCATCAACCTCGGTGTTGGTGATGCCACTCAGAACAGCAAAGCCCTTGAAGATGCGGTCGCTGACCTCGCCATCATCACTGGACAACGTCCGGTGACCACCAAGGCCAAGAAGTCCATCGCTACCTTCAAACTCCGTGAGGGACAAGCCATCGGCTGCAAGGTCACCCTTCGTGGCGTCAGGATGTATGAGTTCCTCGACAAGCTCATCTCGATCGCCCTCCCGCGTGTCCGCGACTTCCGCGGCGTCAGCAGGAACGCCTTCGATGGCCACGGAAACTACACCCTCGGCGTCAAGGAGCAGTTAATCTACCCCGAAATCGACTACGATAAGGTGTCCAAGATCCGCGGTATGGACGTCGTCATCGTCACGACCGCCCAGAGCGACAAAGAAGCCTACTCACTTCTCGAGAAGATGGGTATGCCGTTCAAGAAATAAGGAGACACAACATGGCAAAGAAAAGCTTAGTCAACAAGAGCCACAAACCCGCCAAGTTCAAAGTCAGGGAATACACCCGCTGCGAACGCTGCGGCAGGCCCCACGCTGTTATCCGCAAATTCAAATTGTGCCGTATCTGCATCCGTGAGCTCGCCTACAAGGGCGAAATCCCGGGCATGAAGAAGGCCTCATGGTAAGGAAAGGAGAATAATTAACATGAACGCAGATCCAATCGCCGACATGCTTACCCGTATCCGCAACGCCAATGCGATGCGTTACGAGGAAGTCTCCGTCCCGAGCAGCAATATGAAAGAGGGAATCGCCAAGATCCTCAAAGACCAGGGCTTCATCAATGACGCCAGGGTCGAAGAAGTCGAAGGCAAGAAGACCCTCGTCATCACCCTCAAATACAGCGCTTCCGGTGAGAGAGTCATCTCTGGCCTCAAGCGTATCTCCAAACCGGGCCTCCGCGTCTACTGCGAGTCCGAAAAACTTCCGAAGGTCCTCAAAGGCCTCGGAATCGCCATCGTGAGCACCCCGAAAGGACTCCTCACCGATGCGCAAGCCAGAAAGAACAACGTCGGTGGAGAAATCCTCTGCTACGTCTGGTAATAGAAAGGAAGGAATTCAACTATGTCTCGTATCGGATTAAAACCCGTCACCCTTCCTCAGGGCGTCACCGTTGAAGCCAATGGTAACGTCGTCACCGTCAAAGGAGCCAAAGGCGAATTAAATGTTGTTATCGCTAACAACGTGAGCGTCGAGGTCAAGGACGGTACCCTCCATGTTGTCCGCGCCAACGAAAACGCCGACACCATCATGTTCCACGGAACCGCGAGGGCTAACATCGCCAACGCTATCAAGGGCGTCAGCGAAGGCTTCAAGAAAGAACTTGAAATCAGTGGTATCGGTTACCGCTGCGCCATGAGAGGCGAGAAGATCGTCCTCAACCTTGGCTACAGCCACGAAGTCGTTCTTGCTCCTCTCCCAGGAGTCAAGATCTCGGCTAAGGATGAAACCCACATCACTGTCGAAGGCATCGATAAGCAGGCCGTCGGACAAACCGCCGCCCTCATCCATGATGCCAAACGTCCTGAGCCGTATGGCGGTAAGGGCGTCCACTACGTCGGCGAGCACATCATCCGCAAGGAAGGCAAACGTGCTGCCGGTGGTAAGAAATAAGGAGGAAGACAACCATGATCGAAAAGATTTCGAGAACCGCGGTTCGCCAGAGGAAACACCTCAGGGTTCGCGCGAAAGTCTCTGGCACGGCCGAAAAGCCGAGGCTCTGCGTCTTCCGCTCCAACAAAAACATCGAAGCTCAGATCATCGACGACGTCAAAGGCGTCACCTTGGTCTCCAGCTCCTCCACTCAGCTCAAAATCACCGATGGCGGCAACTGCGAAGGCGCTGCCAAGGTTGGAGCCGACCTCGCCAAGAAGGCCTTAGCCAAGGGCATCACTGCCGTTTGCTTCGACCGTAACGGCTACCTCTATCACGGACGTGTTGCCGCGTTAGCCGATGCCGCTCGCGAAGGCGGACTCAAGTTCTAAGGAGAAAACCATGGAAGAAAACAAGAATATCGTTGCCGCTCCGGCGGCCGAAGCCAAGCCGGAAGGCGAGGCCAACAAAGGACTCAGGGGTGGTGTTCACCAGACCCGCGAGCCCCATGGTTCCCTCTCTGCTGGACGTCCTGGCGACAGGAAGTTCGGCGATCACAAAGGACGTCCCGGCGAACGCCGTGGCGGCCGTGGCGGATTCCGTCGTGACGAAAAGGAATACGACGAGCGCGTTGTTAACATCAACCGTATCTCGAAGACCGTTCAGGGTGGTAAGCATATGCGCTTCAGCGCCCTCATCGTCCTCGGCGACCACAAGGGAAAATACGGCTTTGCCATCGCGAAGTCCGGTGAAGTCCCGGATGCCATCAAAAAGGCTGAGTCCCAAGCCAAAAAGCGCATGTACACCGTCAAACTCGTTAAAGGCGACACCATCGCCCACGAGGTTGAAGGAAAATTCGGCGCTACCAAAGTCGTCTTAAAGCCGGCCAAGCCGGGCACTGGTATCATCGCCGGTGGCCCAGTCCGTGCCATCCTTGAGCTCTGCGGCGTCAAGAACGTCGTCTCCAAGGTCTACGGAAGCCGCGCCCCAATCAACATCATCAGGGCTACCCACGCCGGTCTTGTCTCCATGAAGGACTATGAGAAAACCATGGTTCTCCGCGGACTCAAGAAAGCCGAAGATTTCAAGGCCAAAAAGGCCGAAGCGCCGAAAAGCGCGCCGAAAGGAGATAAATAATCATGTCTTCCCTAAGCACACTCACAGTGACCGAAGGCTCCAAAGCCAAGAGGTTCATTAAAGGACGCGGCCGCGGAACCGGAAACGGCAAAACCGCTGGCAAAGGCCAAAAAGGCCAGGGCGCCCACAACCACACCAAGAAAGGCGGATTCGAAGGCGGACAGACCCCGCTCTATCGCCGTCTTCCGAAGTTCGGTTTCCGCAAATCCCACAAGAATAGGAAAGTCGTTTACGCCATCGTCAACGTCGACAAGCTCAACTGCTTCAAAGACGGAGACACCGTTGACGCGACCGTCCTTCTTGAAAAAGGAATCGTGAAAAAAGAACTCGATGGTATTAAAATCCTCGGTAAGGGCACTTTAGAGCGCAAGCTCACCGTCGTCGCTGCCGCTTTCTCTGCTTCTGCTAAGAAAGCCATCGAAGACTTAGGCGGTAAAGCTGAGGTTAAATAATGAAAAAGTTCGTCTCGATCTTCAAAAACAAAGAAATTGTTGGCCGTATTTTCTTCACGGTCATGATCCTCTTTGTCATAAGGATCGGGGCGGCCATCACGGTGCCGGGCGTCCAGCTTAAGGACTCCCTCAAAGGCGCCATGAACGGCGCTAACGCCATTGCCCTCATGGACCTCCTCGGAGGTGGTGCTCTTAGCAACTTCTCCGTGTTTGCTCTCGGCGTCTCGCCATACATCACCGCCCAGATCATCATCGAATTGCTGTCCAAAGACGTCTTACCGGCCCTCACCGAGTTATCTAAGCAAGGTGAATACGGCCGTAAGAAGAAAGAGATGGCAACCCGTTACCTCACCCTCTTATTAGGAGCGGTTCAGGCTTACGGCATCATCAAGACGATGGAAAACTCCGACTACGTCGATTTATCAAATATGGGCGTGGACGGATTCTGGCGCTACGCCTACCTTGTCGTGATCATGTTAGCTGGCACCATGCTTGTCATGTGGCTCGGCGACCAAATCACCGAAAAAGGATTAGGAAACGGCATCTCTATCGTCATCTTCGCGGGCTGCATCCGTTCCTTGCCGGTTCAGATCAGCAACGCGTGGTCCAAATGGATCACCGCCAACGCTTCCTTCGATGACTCGGGAATGTTGGTCAAGGGAGCTGCTCAGTTTGCTCTCTATATCCTCGTCTATATCCTCATCTTGGGCTTCGTTGTCTTCATCGAGCTCTCGAAGAGGAAGATTCCGGTCCAACACGCCGGAAAGAGCGGCCCAAGCGCCGCTATGAGCAAGGCTTCGTTCTTGCCGTTAAAAGTGAACTCCGCTGGTGTTATCCCGGTCATCTTCGCTTCCTCCATCATGATGGCTCCGTCCGTCATCGCTTCCTTCATTTCTAGCGATGCCGGTAAGGCCGAATGGCTTGGTATCTTCTCTTATAGCACCCTATTCGAGATGAAAACCTTGGATGGCGATACTTGGAAAATGCCTTGGGGTCTCATCATCTACATCGTTCTAATCGTCGCGTTCACCTTCTTCTACGCTCAAATGCAAATCGACCCTGAACAGTTGGCGGACAACTTCCAAAAGAACGGTTCTTATATCCCTGGCATCCGCCCGGGCAAAGAAACCGAGAAGTACGTTGGAAAAGTCCTCAACAGGATCACCTGCATCGGTGCGATTGCGTTGGCCTTCATCAGCGCGCTCCCGAATATATTGGTTATGACTAACGTCTTCGGAAACGACAGCAGCCTCGCGATCGGTGGTACATCAATGATCATTATCGTTGGTGTCTGTATCGAGGTTAACGCCCAGATCGATGGCTTGCTTGCTGGAAAATCGTTCGAAGAAGTCCAAGGAGTATCAATCTAATGCTTAATATCATCCTAATGGGCCCGCCTGGAGCCGGCAAAGGAACCCAGGCTGTCGATATCGTCGACGAATTCCATATTCCGCACATCTCCACGGGCGATATGTTCCGTGAGAATATTTCCAAGGGAACCGAGCTTGGCCGCAAAGCTAAGGAAATCATCGATAGGGGCGATCTTGTCCCCGATGACATCACGGTCGCCATGGTCAAAGATCGTCTTTCCAAAGATGACTGCGCCAACGGCTACCTTCTCGACGGATTCCCACGCACCATTCCTCAAGCCGAAGCCCTCAAGGCTCTCGGCGAGGAAATCGGACGTCCCGTCAACACGGTCATTGACATCTCCGTTCCGGATCAGGTCCTCATCGAGAGGATCGCTGGACGCCGTGTCTGCCCAAAGTGCGGTGCTTCCTATAACGTCAACACCATGAAACCTTCCGTCGAAGGAATCTGTGATAGGTGCGGTGCTGAACTCATTCAGCGCAAAGACGACAATGCCGAAAGCTTCGCTGTTAGACTCAAGAACTACTATGAGTCCACTCAGCCGCTTCTCGACTACTACAAGAAGGCTGGTCTTCTCCATCCGTTCAACGGCGTCGGAAACCCGGCTGACTTAAAGAAAGAGATAATCGAACTCCTTAGGGGCCTTGAATGATCATCATCAAATCCCCTAGGGAAGTCGAACTCATGAAGAAGGCCGGACGAGTCGTTGCGTTGGTCTTCGAAAAAGTGGGTCCGCTCGTCAAACCTGGCGTTTCCACGAAATACCTTAATGATGAAGCCGAAAAGGTAATAAGAGGTGAGGGTGCTATCCCGACATTCCTCGGATACGGAGGCTTCCCGGGTGCAGTTTGCATCTCGGTCAACGAAGTTATGGTTCACGGTATCCCGTCCGAGAAAATAGTTCTCAAGGATGGCGACATCGTTTCCATAGACGTCGGCGCGACCCTTAATGGGTATGTCGGCGACGCCTGCCGCACCTTCGCTTGCGGAATCTGTTCCGAAAGAGCTCTAAAGATGATTAAAGTCGCTGAGGAGTGTTTCTGGAATGGCATGACCAAAGTAAAGGCCGGCGTTCACCTCGGCGATGTCGAGGCGGAGATAGAAAGGACCGCAAAGAGCTACGGCTGCAACGTCCCCAGGGATTACACTGGACATGGCGTTGGAACCCACCTCCACGAAGATCCTTATATCCCAAACTATGGTAAAGCTGGTACGGGTCCTATCTTATGTGAGGGTATGACCTTAGCCATCGAACCCATGATCCTTGAAGGGAAAGCCGACGTGAGGACCCTTAAGGATGGCTGGACGACGCTATCGAAAGATGGCAAATTGACCAGCCACTACGAGAACTCGCTTGTCGTCACCAAAGACGGCTACGAGATCCTCACAAAGCTTTAAAGAAAGGAGAATCTACTTTGAGCAAAGAAGATTGCATTGAAGTCGAGGCGACCGTGTTGGAATGCCTTCCCAACACAATGTTTAAGGTGAAACTCGCCAATGGACACGAGTGTCTAGCCTGCGTTTCGGGCAAAATCCGGATGCATTACATCCGCATTCTCCCCGGCGATAGAGTCACCGTCCAATTCTCACCGTATGATTTAACACGCGGGCGAATCACATTCCGCTACAAAAACTAAAGGAGCGTCTACACATGAAAGTCAGACCGTCAGTCAAGCCTATCTGTGACAAGTGCAAAGTCATTAGGCGCCATGGCAAAGTCATGGTCATCTGCTCCAACCCCAAGCACAAACAGCGCCAGGGTTGAGCGATAGAAAGGAAAATTAAGCAATATGGCACGTATTGTCGGGGTTGATATCCCAAATGAAAAACGCGTCGTCATCTCCCTTACCTACATCTATGGTATCGGATTGACCACCGCCAAAAAGATCTGCGAAGCCGCTGGAGTCAGCGAAGACATCAGGGTCAAGAATTTGACCGATGAACAGCTCACCGCTCTCCGTAACGAAGCTGCTAAGATCCGCACCGAAGGTGATCTCCGCCGTGAGGTTGCCCTCAACATCAAACGTTTAACCGAAATCGGTTGCTATCGTGGCATCCGCCACAAGAGAGGCCTTCCCTGCCGTGGTCAGAGAACTCGCACCAATGCCCGTACCCGCAAAGGTAAGAGAAAGACCATCGCCAACAAGAAGGAAGCCACGAGGTAAGGAGGTAAAGAACAATGGCTGCAACTAAGAAAACCAAAGCGACCTCTGCTCGTAAGAAAAAGATCAAGCGCTCCTATACTAAGGGAGTCGCCCACGTCCACAGCACTTTCAACAACACCATCGTCACCATCACCGACGTTCAGGGCAACGTCATTGCTTGGAGCTCCGCTGGAGCTCTTGGCTACAAGGGCGCCAAGAAGAGCACCCCGTTCGCTGCTCAGCTCGCTGGTGAAGCCGCTGCCAAGTCCGCGTATGACCAAGGCCTCCGCCAGGTCGACGTCGACATCAAAGGCCCGGGCCCAGGCCGTGAGTCTGCCGTCCGTGCTCTCGCCGCTTCCGGACTCCAGGTCTTGTCCATCACCGACACCACCCCGATCCCGCACAACGGCTGCCGTCCTCCGAAGCGCCCGAGGGGCTAGTCCCACGACGTTTCAAATCGCTACAACGGAAACCATATAGGAGGAACACACAACAATGGCAACCAAAATTGAAGAAAACAGGCTTCCTCGTCCATTTGAGAACATCGATGCTCAGATCGAGGTCAATGACGAAACCAATAACTACGCCAAGATCGTCGTAAAACCCCTTGAGAGGGGCTTCGGCCTTACCCTTGGTAACGCCCTCCGCCGCGTCTTGCTCAGCGCCCTTGATGGTGCTAGCGTCTATGCCGTCGAAATCGAAGGCGTTCGTCATGAATTCACCCCTGTCGAAGGCGTCCTCGAAGACGTCACCGGTATCATCCTCAATCTCAAAGAACTCGTTTTGAAGATCGACGATCCACACAACGAGCCGAAGAAGATCGAAATCGACACCGATAAACTTGACCTTCCGGTCGACGAGCACGGAATCCGTACTCTCACCGCTGGAAACCTCCCGGAAAGCGCCTTTGTCAAGGTCATCAATCCGGAACTCGAGATCGCTCACCTTTCCCAAGGCGGACGCCTCGTCATGACCATCTACGCCACCCGTGGCCGTGGATACGTCACCAGCAACATCAACAAAATTGAGCACAACGTCGGAAAGAGTGTTGGCGTCATCTATACTGACTCCAACTTCTCACCGGTCGTCAAATGCTCTTACCTCGTCGAGCCGACCCGCGTCGGCCACGACTCCTCATTCGACAGCCTCTCGATCGAACTTTACACCAATGGTTCGACGAAGCCGCATGAAGCGGTGGCTCTTGCCTCCCGCCTCCTCATCGATCACTTCAACAAGTTCATCGGACTTGATGAAAAGGTCATGAATATCAAGACCACCAAAGATGAGAAACCGGTCGAAGAAGACAAATATCAGGGCGTCATGATCGAAGAACTCGACCTCAGCGTCCGTAGCAACAACTGCCTCAAGAGGGCTGGCATCTCCACCGTCATGGAACTCACCCAGAGATCCGAGGAAGAGATGATGAAGGTCCGCAACTTGGGCAAGAAGTCGCTTAAGGAAGTCAAAGAGAAGCTCGCTTCCATCGGGCTCCACTTCCGCGATTACGTAGGAGAATAAAAAATGGCAGCACAAGGAAGAAAGAACGTCCACGGAAAAACCGGCGTCCGCTTCAAAGCGGCTTATACCGCTTCGAAGAACAAGTCGATGCTCCGCAACGTCGTTACCGAACTCATCGTTTACGGAAAGGTCGAAGTCACCTCTGGCGTCAAGAAAGAGCTTGTCTCTTTAGCCGAGAACCTCGTCACCTTCGCCAAGAAGGGTGACCTCGCCGCTCGTAGGCAGGCCGCTCGCGTCGTCCGTCCGGGCATCGTCAACGCCGAAGGCAAAGAAGCCCTCGCCGTCCTCTTCGACGAGATCGGACCGAAGTTCAAAGAACGCAACGGTGGATACACCAGGGCTTATAAGCTCGGTGCCCGTCGTGGCGACAACGCTGAAGTCGTCCTCATCACCTGGGTCGACTAATTGGTACGTCCAAATTAAGCCTCTAGTTCGCTAGGGGCTTTTTCTTTTGCCGTAAAAACGCATTTTTAGCCCTTTTGAGGCGTTTTCGCCCATTCTCCCTTAAGATATCGGCCTTTTTATTCATCGCGCCTTAGAATATGGGAAACCAGCCTAATAATATTTGCTAGAATATACTCATGTATAACGCATTGATATTTGATTTAGATGGCACGATCATCGATACCCTTCCTGATATCACTAGAGCCATCAACCAAGCGATGGAAGACGCCTCCTTTCCCTATCGCTACTCAGTTGAAGAAGCCATGAATCTTATTGGTGGTGGAGCGCTTGCCTTCATAAAGAAAGCTCTTCAAGAAGAAGGGAATGACGAGGAGAAAATCGATAGGCTTAGACCCTTTTACCTTAAGTATTACGAAGAATTCCAATGTGACACTTCTAAGCCATATGATGGAGTGGTGGAATTTTTAAAAGATGCCAAAAGAAAAGGCGTTAAGCTTTACGTCATTACCACTAAGCCAAACCGCCTCGCTCAAGAGATAGTGAGGGCAAAAATAGGAGATAACATCATCGACGAGATACGTGGCCAAATAGACGGAATACCCCATAAGCCAGACCCAAGCGTCAGCAATAAGCTGATCGAAAAAGAGAAATTGGACAAAAATTCGATTCTTTGGATCGGCGATTCCATGGTCGATCTCAAAACGGCGCAAAACGTCGGTGTTGACTGCGCTTTAGTTTCGTATGGATATGGGCATCTAAAAGGGAATGAACCGGCAAAATATCACATTAATTCAATAAATGAATTAGTTTCTTTGCTATAAGTTCCTCGCCTTCTTTTTACTATGCTAGAATTAGATTATGAAAAACCTTCGAATTTACAATTCAATGACCGCTAAGGTCGAAGACTTTCATCCAATAGTTCCTGGAAAAGCTTCAATCTACGTTTGCGGCCCAACTGTTTACAGCTCTCCACACGTCGGCAATTTCCGCCCCGTTATTTCTTTTGACGTTTTAAGACGCGTCCTAATTAAGCTTGGATATCAAGTCACTTTCGTCTCCAATTACACCGACGTAGACGACAAGATAATTAACGAAGCCAAAAAAGAGGGCATCACCGAAAAAGAATTGACTGAAAGAGTCATCAAAGAGTTTGCCTCCTTAGTTGATGCGGTTGGTTCCATGCAGCCGGATTACAAGCCTCGTCCAACCGTCTATATGCCGCAGATTATCAAATACATCGATGAATTGGTCCAAAAAGGAGCGGCTTACGAGGCTGATGGCGATGTGTATTTCCGCATCTCCCAGGCTCACGATTATGGAACATTGTCCGGAAACACCGTTGAATCGTTATTAAACGGCGCCAGGATCGAGGTCAACTCAAAGAAAGAATCCCCGATTGATTTCACTTTGTGGAAAAAGACCGAGGAAGGCATCAAATGGGATACCAAATGGTCCTGCGGGCGTCCAGGATGGCACACTGAATGCTGCGTTATGATCGACTCGATCTTCCGCGACCAAAACGGATTGATCGATATCCATGGCGGCGGATTTGACCTTAAATTCCCGCACCATGAGAACGAAATCGCCCAAAGCGAGGCCCATAACGGCAACAAACTCGCCAATTATTGGATGCATAACGGATTTGTTAACATCAATAACGAAAAAATGTCCAAGTCCTTAGGCAATGTTATGTTGACCAAGGATGTGGTGGCCGCTTATGGCGGAGAAGCCATGAGGCTTGTCATTCTTAATGCCCACTATAGAGCCCCTGTTTCTTTCTCGGAGGATACCTTTAAGGAAGCGGTGGCCAACGTCAACAAACTTAAGACCGTCATGAAACAACTCGCGGTTCTACTTGAAACTAACGGAATCGACGTCGAAAAGCTTGTTCCTGAAAACGAAGACGCTTTCTTGGACGCTCTTTGCGACGACCTCAATACCCCGAACGCCTTATCCATTCTTTACGAAGAAGTCAAAACGGCGAATATGGCTATCAGGACTCGCCCTTTGAATCTTGAAGCCGCTTCGAAATCGTTTGCTAAGCTAAAGGATTATCTAAATGTTCTTGGCTTACCGATTGGACACCCACACATGAATGAAGAAGATTTAAATCTTTATCTAAAATATCAAGAAGCCAAAGCTGCCAAGGATTTCGCTAGGAGCGACGAACTCCGCGCCACCTTGTCTAAGCACGGCATTCTTTAAGGAGGAATCATGCCGGCTACAACAATCGATCAAATCATTCTGAATTGGTTCAACACTGATTTTGGAACCAACTTTAGCGGAGGCATCGTTGGAAACATCCTTGCCATCGCCTTGGCTTTCTTCATGACTATTGTTCTCGCCGGTATCATCGGTTATGAACGTGAATACCACGGACATAACGCCGGATTAAGGACCCACATCCTCATCGCTTTGGGTTCGGCCCTTATCATGACAATATCGATTTACGGTTTCAGGGTTTGGGACGCTTCCGCCTCCTCCTCTGCCGCCGGTTCAAACCGCGACCCCGCCCGTTTGGCCGCCCAGGTCATCACCGGCATCGGTTTCTTAGGCGCTGGCGCCATCGTCCAAAACGGAATCTCGGTCAGGGGCCTTACCACGGCAACGACTATTTGGATGTGTATGGCCATCGGTCTATGCTGCGGATCTGGCAACTACGTTATCGCTACAGCGGCGACGTTAATCGCCATGGTGGCCCTTATCAACCTCCGTCGCGTTGAAAAATTCGCTTCTAAGAAGAACCCAATTCTCACCATTGTATTTTCTAGCGATTCCAACTGCTTGAAAGATATCCTCGCTACTGCCGCGCGTTATGGCATCACGCTTCATAACACATCTACTGAGATAGTGAATTACCAAGATCAACCGGCTCTTCGCATGTCTTGCCGCTTGTCCTATCACACACAGGCTAACGTTCTTCCCTTCGTTGAGGAACTTAGAGGAACCATTCGTCCTCTTGAAATCAACGTCTCCACAATTTCTTAATCTTTATGATCGTCTACGGAAAAAACACTATACGTGAAGGCTTAAAGGCCTCAAATATTGAAAAGCTTTTGACTTTGGATCGTTTTGCTAATGACGAACTGGTCAAGATGGCTAAAGCCAACAAGGTTCGCGTCGAATTCGTGAAAGAAGGGGATTTAGCTAAAATCTCCAAAACCGATTCTCATCAAGGCTTTGTGGCTTTTTCTAAAGAATTCGGCCTTTCTACGGTCGAAGAAATAATCGCCGCCGGCAAAAAAGAGAAGTATCCGCTTGTGTTGATGCTGGACGGAATAGAAGATCCGCACAATGTCGGCGCCATCCTTCGCTCATGCGATGCTTTTGGCGTGTCCGGCATCGTTATGAAGAAAAGAGGCGAAGCGCCTCTAAACGCCACCGTGGCCAAGGTTTCCACTGGGGCTATCAATTGGGTCAAGGTCGCTCAAGTTTCCAATTTGTCCCAAGCGATAAAAACGTTTAAGGAAAACGGGTATTGGGTGGTTGCAAGTGATGGCACCGCCACCCAGTATTACGATGAAATAGATTATAAATGTCCAATTGTCCTAATTATCGGAAGCGAGGGATTTGGCATTTCCAATCTTGTTCTCCGCAACAGTGATTTCATAGCGAAGATACCAATGGTGGGTCACATTAACTCGCTTAATGCCTCCGTTGCTACCGCCGTTTTTCTTAGTATCGTTTCCGTAAAAAGAAAGTAATTAACCAATACATATATCATTATGAAAAAACCTCAACTTTATGGGGGTTTGACAGACGAAGAGCTGATCATTTTGATTTGGCTTGGCGTTGAGAAAGCTTATGAAGTTTTATTCAACCGCTACCAGCAGATCTATAAATGGCCAGATTCTTTCGTTTCGAACCTTCGTACCTCGGTCGACATCACCGACCTGCAATTTATTTTCATCTCTTCATTCAGCACGATTGTCCCAAACTACGATTTGCTGAAAGGGTATTTTCGCGCCTACTTCAGAAGCTGCATTGCCCAAGACATATACAAAGAGGCGAAAAAAATCGTTTTCCCACATGGCGAGAAGCACGCCCTTTCACTGGATGCTTTAAATGCTGAGGGGACTTGTCTATACGACTGCGTTTCCGACGATGACTATATGAACGATCCAAGAGCTTATCTTGAATATTTCGATACCCTCAAGTCGCTCAACAAGTTACCGAAAAGCCTCAATAAGAGGACTTCTGAACTTGTGTCCCTTATCGTCGACGGCTACACAATCATCGAAGCGTCCAAAAAGCTCGATATACCATATCGCACAGCCAAAGAGATGCTTTCGAAATTCAAGAAGTGGGCCGAAACTGTCGTGACATACGAGAAGTGACCTGGCCTGGTTGACGAGAATTATATTCAAAGATATAATGCATCACGCTGAAAGTTAGGATAGAGGTATGGCAAGGGTTAAGGTTTTTTTGATTTGCTCCGAGTGTCTTTCCAGGAATTACACTCTTACAAAGCGTAAAGACGATCCTAAGCGCCTCGAACTCAGCAAGTTCTGCCCGACTTGTGGAAAGCACACGCTTCACAAGGAGAGCAAATAATAAGGAGGTAACTTATGCCCGGTCCGGTAAAGTACACCAAAGAAGTCATCAAAGAAGGAAAACGCATCCGTTGGCCTCATCGTGAGGAACTTATTCCCATGATCGTGGTCGTCATCGCGATTGCCGCCTTCGCCGCCATCTTCCTTTCTCTCGAGGATGCCACGGCCGCCACGTTGATCAACCAACTCAAAAATCTATTCGGAGGAAGTGCAAAATGAGTCGTCAATTAGCAAAAGAAGCTTGGTATATCGTCAATACCTACAGCACGCACGAGGCTAAAACAGCCGCCAATCTCGAAAGACGTATCGAGACAATGGGAATGCAGAACTACATTCTCCGCGTTCTCGATGCCGAAATCGAAGTCCCAGTCCTCAAGGACGGACTCCCGACTGGCAAAACCAAAAAGAAATCCCTCTACCCGGGACATATCTTCGTCGAGATGATCATGACCGACGATTCTTGGTATGTCGTCCGTAACACCCCAGGTGTCACCGGTATCGCCGGTTCCTCTGGTGGCGGACAGAAGCCGACCCCGGTTTCCCGCGAGGAGATCGAACCTATTCTTAAGAGAATGGGACTCGTCGACAGCTCTATGTTCGAACGTTACAAACCAGGCGACTCCGTCAAGATCATCGCTGGTCCTCTCGAGGGAACCGAAGGCGTCATCGAATCCATCGACCAAACCACTGGCGCTTGCCGCGTCAAAACCGTCTTCTTCGGACGTGAGACGATCGTCGATGTCGAATTCAGCGAAATCGAACTCAACTAAGCAAAAAAGAAAGAGGCTGGCTGCAAGGCCAACCTCTTTTTTAGTCCACGATTTCGGTCCTGATTCTTTCGAAGGCTTCGCTTACCCCTAAGAAGAATGGGTATGATTCGTATCCGACGAATTTTTGCCCAAATAGATCAAGGAATGCTAATCTCCAAGTCTCGACCAGATTAAGGAACAGAGTCTCTCCGATTTTTAGATAAGAGATGTCTTTCTTTTCTTCACAGACGGTGCTTATCAAGGCGTCCAAATAGGCGACGACCATTTTTCCTGCGTTATCTTCGACGTATGCGGCAAGATATTCTTCCGTCTCGCTTATGAATTTGAAGTATTTGGCAAATGGTGAGTTTGATTCTTCAAAGTTCATTCCACGCTTTATTTTCTCCGTCATTAGGTAAGCGGGTTTGCTGAGTCTTTCCGGATCAAATCTGAATTTGGTTGCCATTGTGGCGTATTTGGTGATGTCTGGCCCGGCGTTTTCTTTCGCGAATGTGTAATCGAAGAGGAACGAGGCCGCTCCGTTGATCATCAAGATTTTCTCTTGGTTGGTCCTAGATATTTCAATCTTTAGCCAATCTTTCAGGCAGTATTCGACCGTGTCGTTGAGGTCGTCGTAAAATTTAATTGCTTTCTTTTCCATACCTTACATTTTAATCATTAAAAATCGGGGTCGGTGACTTTCTTTTAAAAAGTGTTATCATTGGAACATAAGAGGTGCATATGGAAAAGAAAAAACCGAACTTGGTCTATGTTGTTTTCTCCTTACTTGGAGCGATTATTATCTCGCTTGTTGGATGTGCGAAAGGTATGGGTTTCATCAACAAAGGGACCGGCGCCCAATCTGACCTCGGCGAAGGGTTCATGTACATCATCGTCGCGGCTTTGCTATTGATCGGGACGATTTTTAACATCATTGGCGAATTCGTCGAAAGAAAAGACGTTGGTCTAATCGGGATATTGGTGAACGCAATCGGATTCACCGTCCTTTTGATTCTTGAAACTGGAGTGGCCGTTCTTCCGGCTTTCTCCGCCATCACGTTCTTTGCGTATTCGATCTTCCGCGTCCTTGGTCTTTATACCGAAAAAAAGCAGATGAAAGTGGTGACTTTGATCTTTTCCTCGATAACGTTGTTCTTCCTTGTTTTGGCGGGAACTACCGGACTGTTCGCCATGAACTTCCATTTCTATTATGTCGGATATTTGTTTGGATACATGTTTGTCGGCTTAGCCATTTTTGTGGCCGCGCTATTCGACTTGATAAAAAAGAAAGAAGAAAAGACAGCTGAATAGGGTGGTCTTCCACCCTTTTCTTTTTCTTTAAGAAGGGGAGAATAAGCACATGAAAGTTTTGGTGATCAGCGACATCCATGGCTCTTCTATTGCCACTAACAAATTAGAAAAGCTCATCGAAGATCTAAACCCAGAGCGCATTTTCTTGTTGGGCGATATTCTCCGCGCCGGATACGACGACGGTGGTAGCGAAGTCATGAGGCTTGTTCGCCGTTACTCTAATATCGTGACGGGAGTTTTGGGAAATTGCGATTATCCGAATGACGGGGACGACCTCCTCGTGTATCTACCCAAATACGCTTCGTTTGAATGGGAGGGGCATATCTGTCATCTCAGCCATAAGCCAAACGATATTATCGCTTTCCCTCCAGGAGACATCGTCATATCCGGACACACCCATAGGAAAATGCTCGAAGTCTATAATGGAGCGGTTTATTTGAATCCGGGATCGACGTCTTATCCGCGCGACGACTGCGCCTCGTACGCCATCATGGAGAACGGAAGGATAGGCCTATATCGGATCGATGATAGATCTCTTATCAAACAAATAGACGTATGAACCGGTTCTAAAGCCGGTTTTTTCTTTCCTCCTTATTGAAATATGAAAAATCATTCATATAATAGTCTTTGCAAATATGAACAAAAATTCATATTAGGAGGTTAGAACATGAATATGCCAACCGATGACATCCTTGATCAAATGGAATCCTTGCTTAATGTCGCTAGCGACTACACGAGGCTCAAAATCATGTACTGCATTTCTAATGGCGAAAAATCCGTCAGCGAAATAGTGGAAGAAGTGGGGGCGAGCCAATCTTTGGTCTCTCATCAGCTTAAAGTTCTTAGAAAAGCAAATTTGGTCACCACGAGAAAAGAAAAAACCAAAATCTTCTATAGTCTCGCCGACGATCACGTCATATCTCTTTTAAACATCGTGCATGAACACGTCACGGAGGAATAATCATGCATAGTCACGAAGAACATCATCACAATCACGAAGAACACGATCACGATTGCTGTCACGAGCATGAGCACCATCACGGTGGATGCCCTTGCTGCGAAGACGAGGAGCACGAAGACCTCGATAAGAAAGGAATGATCATTCTCATCGTCAGGATAGCGGTCGCCTTAGCTCTTATTGTGGTCGGCTCCGTCCCTGGTTTATTGACCGAGGCTCATTGCATTGAACTTACCGGGTCTAATCTAGGAGCTGGAATCAACCACGCGATCATGTTTGCCGCGTGGATTATCGTAGCCTACGATGTGGCTTTCAAAGCCATCAAAGGTTTATTCAAAGGCGGGAATCCTTTCAACGAATTCCTCCTCATGACGATTGCTTCTATCGGGGCGTTTTGCCTTCGTTTGTTGCCACCATTTGAAAACGAGTTCATGGAAGGCGTGCTCGTCATGCTTCTATATCAAATCGGCGAAGTCTTCTCTGATATTGCGGCCGATAAATCAAAAGACGCGATAACAAAGGCCATCGATTTAAGGGAAGAGGAAGCGCAGGTGGAAGGCGAAAATGGTTTCGTTTTGAAAAAGCCGGAAGAGCTATCCATCGGAGACATAGTCGTCACAAAAGTGGGGGAGAAGATCCTTTGCGATGGAACGGTCTTCCAAGGAGAGGGTTCCGTTGACGAATCCTCCATTACCGGAGAGTCTCTTCCTGTCGATAAAAAGCTTGGTGACCCAATCATGAGCGGGACCATTTTGAAGTCTGGTTCCATCAAGGTAAAAGTGGAAAAGCTTTATGCCGATTCCACAGTCGCCAAAATGCTAGAACTCGTCGAGGATTCTGCGGATAAAAAAGCGAAATCCGAGAGGTTTATTACCCGCTTCGCCAAAGTGTATACGCCTATCGTTACGGCCTTAGCTTTGTTTGTCGCGATCGTGCCTTCCATCTTTGATGGGAATTGGTCTGGATGGATATATACGGCCCTTTGCTTCTTGGTAATCAGCTGCCCATGTTCCGTCGTGATTTCCGTGCCGTTAGCTTTCTTTTCCGGCTTAGGATTAGCCTCAAAAAACGGCATCATAATCAAAGGTGCCGAATACTTTGACAAGCTTAAAAGCTTGAAATTCATCGCTTTCGACAAAACTGGCACTTTGACCGAAGGCAAAATGCGGGTGAAAGAAATACACGCACACGCCATCGACGAAAACAAATTCATTGAGTATACCTCCGCCGCCGAAACTCGTTCCACGCATCCGATCGCGAAGGCGTTAATTGCATATGCGAATGATGAATCAATTGCTACAAAAGTAAGTGAATATGAAGAGATTTCCGGCAGTGGAGTCCACGCCGTGTATGACGGCCATGACATATATGCGGGCAAGGGTTCGCTTCTAACTTCGCTTGGTCTAGAAATCGAGGAAAGCGAGGTCAATGGAACTGCGATTTATTTGTCGGTCGATGGCAAATATTGCGGATATTGCTTGCTCGAAGATACGATCCGCGAGAGCGTCCCTGCCACTATTGCAAGTCTTAGGAAAAATGGGGTCACAACCATTCTGATTTCCGGTGACAAAAAAGCCACTGTTGAGTCCGTCGCAAAGGACCTTGGCATAGATGAATTCCACGGAGAATGTTTGCCGAAAAACAAAGCCGAAATACTTCAGGAAAAAATCTCGTCCAAACAAGGGGCGGTCGCTTTTGTGGGCGACGGCATAAACGATGCCCCCTCTATCGTTTTGGCGGATGTCGGCATTGCGATGGGCGGTTTAGGATCCGATATGGCTGTTGAAAACGCCGATGTGGTTTTAATGAACGATGATCCGGCCAAGATCGTTACGGCTATGAAAGTTGCGAAAGCCACGGAAAAGAGAGCGACATTCAACATCGTGTTCTCCTTATCGGTCAAACTCGTTGTTATGATCGTCTCCATTTTGAGCGAAATATACCATTGGGGCTTCCCACTATGGGCCGCCGTTATATGCGACACAGGCCTAAGCCTTCTTATGGTCTTAAGCTCGTTGCTCTTATCTTTCAAAAAAGTTGATTAACCAGAAAATCCCTGATGAGGTCAGCCGCCCCAAAGGGGATTTTTAAATTTCTTGTTGCATCTTCTTACATACGTGCGTATGATTACAAACGCGTTTAGCGCAAATGCGTGGGAGAGCCCGTGACGAGGGCTCAATTAACCACAGCATGGAAAACCTAAAAAGCAAAAGAAAAGGAGGTATATTCCATGAACAAGAAAATCGTCAAAGTCGTCAAGATGGAGCTCCCGGGCAACGGAGCCAAACCTGGACCGAAACTTGCTTCTGCCGGTGTCGTCATGGCCAAGTTCTGCACGGACTTCAACGCCAAGACTGCCGATAGGAGTGGTGAAATCGTCCCGGTCATCATCACAGCCTACGAAGACAAAACCTACAGCTTTGTCATCAAGACTGAACCAGTCGCCGTCCGCATCCTCAAGGCTGCCGGACTCAGCAAAGCCGCTGGCAACCCGAAAAAGCCGGTTGGAAAAATCACCAGCGCTCAGCTTGAAGAGATTGCCAAGTACAAGCTCCCCGACCTCAACACCGAGGATATCGAGGCTGCTAAGAAGATCGTCGCTGGCACCTGCCGCCAGATGGGCATCACCATTGAATAAGAGGAGGCCAACTGAATTATGAAAAAAGTCAGCAAGAAATACGCCGCCGCTCTTAAGAAGGTCGATGCGACGAAACTCTACGAAATCAAAGAAGCGGTCGCTCTCGTCAAAGAGACCTCCGTCACCAAGTTCGACGCTGCCGTGGACATCAACTTCCGCCTCAACGTCAACCCGACCCTCGCCGATCAGTTGATCCGTGGCACCATCACCCTTCCGCACGGCAATGGTAAGACCAAGAAAGTCTTGGCCCTCACCATGACCAAAGCCGAAGAGGCCAAAGCCGCTGGAGCCGACTTCGTTGGCGGAAAAGACATGCTCGAAAAGATCCAGGTCGAAAACTGGTTCGGATTCGACGTCATCGTCGCCACCCCTGACATGATGGGTGAACTCGGAAAAATGGGCCGTGTTCTCGGTCCGAAAGGCTTAATGCCGAACCCGAAGACCGGAACAGTCACCATGAACATTGGTCAGGCTGTTACCGAAATCAAGAAGGGTAAGATCGCTTACCGTGTCGACAAGGACGGCAACCTCGCCATGTCCATCGGCCGCGTCTCCTTCTCCGATGCCGATCTCGTTGACAACATCGCTGCTGTCTGCGATCAGATCGTCAAGAGCCGCCCAGCTTCTGTTAAGGGCGTCTTCATCAAAACTGCCGCCATTGCCACAACCATGGGCCCTGGCGTCAAAGTTACCTTCGAAGGCCGTAACTAATTAAGGCCCTCGCACCAACACAGGTGAAAAGCTTCATATTCCTAAGATAGCCGGGGGCACATGCCTCAAAACGAACACCCTGCTGAGGTTAAGCGATCACAAAACTTCACTAGTTATATAGAAGCTCCACATAGTCGAACGAAAGGAGGTAGAAACATGAACAAGACAGTTCTACAAGAGAAACAGGAAACAGTTGCTTCCATCGCTGATGGAATTAAGAACTGCGGTACCTTCGCGGTTGTCTCCTATCAAGGTCTCACCGTTGCTGAACTCCAGGAACTCCGTCGCGCCCTCGCCAAAGAGGAAACCACCGTCGGCGTTTACAAGAACACCTTGGTTGCCCGCGCCCTTAAGGAAGCTGGCGATCCGGATCTCAGCGAACTTCTCTCCGGCCCGAATGCCTTCGTCTTCTCCAAAGACATCAGCAAAGGACCGAAAGCTCTCGTCAAATTCGCTCGTTACCACGAAAAGCTCGTGATCAAAGGCGGATTAGTCGAAGGAAAAGTCGTGGACAAAGCCGGTTTAATCACCGTCTCCAAGCTCCCCGACAAGAACGGCATGGTCTCCATGTTACTATCGGTGCTCCAGGCACCTATTCGCAACTTCGCGTGTGCTCTCGATGGCATCGCGAAAAAAGCCGGAGAAGCTCCGGCTGCCAACTGATCATATAAGGAGGATCAAACAATGGCTAAACTCACCAATGAAGAGATCATCGCCTCCGTTAAGGAGATGAGCGTTCTCGAACTCAATGACCTTGTCAAGGCCATCGAAGCCGAATTCGGCGTCACCGCCGCCGCCCCGGTTGCTGCTGCTGCCCCGGCCGAAGAAGAAGGACCGGTCAAAGCCGGACCGACCGAAGTCACCCTCATCCTCAAAGGATTGGGCACTGGCTCCAAAGTCGCCATCATCAAAGCCATCCAGGCCATCACTGGTCTCGGCATGATGGATGCCAAGAAACTCACCGATGCCCTCCCGGCCAACGTCAAGGAGAAGATCTCCCCAGTCGAAGCCGAAGAGCACAAGAAGGCTCTCGTCGCCGTCGGCGCCGAAGTCGAAATCAAATAAGGATTTCAAAACAACAAATAACAACCCCGCTCTGGGCTTTCGTAGCCTGGGGTGGGGGTGTTTGCGTTTTTAGAGGAGGATAAAAAGTGGGTCAATATTTCGAAAATGACGAGACATTAGCTCACCAAGATATCACCTGGGAATTTACGTTCTTAGGCGAAAAATACTCCTTCAAAAGCGATTTAGGGGTCTTCTCAAAAGAAGGTCTTGATGATGGCACTAGACTATTGCTTGAAGCCATCGCCAAGGCGCCTCTTGGGGAAAGAATCCTCGATCTCGGCTGTGGGGTAGGCCCTATAGGCCTAGTCCTCGCCCATCTCGATGACTCTAGGAAAGTCACTTTATGTGACGTCAATCTTAGAGCGCTCGAAAAATGTCGCCAGAACGCTACGAATCTAGGCGTTTCTAGGCAGGTCGAGATTGTTCCATCCGACGTCTATTCGAACATCAACTCCAGATTCGACACTATCGTGACCAACCCGCCTATACGTGCGGGGAAGAAGGTCACGTACGCAATGTACGCGGGCGCGCCCGACCACCTTAATGAAGATGGTCGCCTGATCCTGGTCATTCGTAAGCAGCAGGGCGCTGAGTCCTGCTTCAAATACCTCCAGACATTATTTGAAAATGTGGTGGAGGTGACCAGAAAAAAAGGCTATCGCGTCCTCATCGCGACAAAAGCTAGGAGGGTTTCATGAAACCAGAATTCATTCACACCGAAGACTATGTTTCGCCTATCGACGGACATGTCTACAAAGCTGGAATCAACGGTAGGATTAACTTCAGCAAGATCAGCGGATCTTTGAAGCTTCCGAACCTCGTTGAAATCCAAACATCATCCTATCAATGGTTTAAGGAGACGGGCTTAGACGAAGTCTTGGCCGAAGTCTTCCCGATCGAGTCCTTCGACGGATCCGTTTCCATCAATTACGATGGATGCAGCTTCGAAGAACCGAAGTACACTCCGCTCCAGTGCAAGGCTGCTGATCTTACTTATTCAAGCAAGTTGAAGACCAAACTCCGCCTTGAGTTCAAGAGCGGCGACATGAAAGTCTGCGACGTCTACATGGGCGATATTCCGCTCATGACCGACTCCGGTACATTCATCGTCAATGGCGCCGAGCGCGTTATCGTCTCCCAGATCGTCCGTTCCCCGGGATCCTATTTCCAGGACACCACCGATAAGACCGGACTTCACGTCTATAACGGAGAAATCATCCCGAGCCGTGGCACTTGGCTCCAGTTCGAGACCGATTCCAAAAACGTTATGTATGTCCGTATCGACCGTCAAAGGAAGATGCCGGCCACCGTTTTGTTCAAAGCCTTAGGCTTTGACTCTCAGACCGACCTCAAGACTTTATTCGGCGATAGCGAATACATGAGGAACACCCTTGCCAAGGATTCCGATATCAAGACTTGGAAAGAAGCCTTGAGCGACATCTTTAGGAAACTCAAACCGGGTGAACCGATCACCGATAAATCCATCGTCGAATTCATCGTCCAGAAATTCTTCGACGACAAGAGGTACGACCTCGGCCGTGCCGGACGTTTCAAATACGGCCAGAAACTCGGCATCTATAACCGTCTCGTCGGCGTCAAACTCGCCGAAACCATCGAGACCGAAGATGGCCAGATCTTCATGGAGAACCAAGTTCTCACCAAAGAAGACGTTCAGGCCCTTAAGGACGCCGAATACTTCGAAAAAGGCGGCAACACCGTCCATTTGAACTGCCGCCCTGAACTCGATGACCACAGCAATGTCAACATTGTCAAAGTCAAAGTCCCGGCCAAAGACAAAGATGGCAAGAACATCGAGAAGGTCGTCAACATCATCGGCACCGACCTCAACCTCAGCATCCGCCGTGTCACCGTTTCCGACATGGTCGCTTGCTTCTCTTACTTCCTCAACGTCATGGATGGCATCGGACAAACCGATGACATCGACCACTTGGGCAACCGCCGCATCCGCTGCGTCGGCGAACTTATGCAGAATCAGTTCCGCATCGGTCTTTCCAAGATGGCCAAGACCGTCCAGCAGAAGATGTCCACTCAACAGGACCTCGAGACGATGAACCCGAAACAGCTCATCAACATCCGTCCTCTCTCTTCCGCCATCCGCGAGTTCTTCGCCTCCAGCCAGCTCTCGCAGTTCATGGACCAGGTCAACCCGCTCGCTGAACTTACCAACAAGCGCCGTATTTCCGCTTTAGGCCCTGGCGGCTTAACCCGTGACCGTGCTTCCATGGAAGTTCGTGACGTTCACTACACCCACTACGGACGTATTTGTCCGATTGAGACCCCTGAAGGACAGAACATCGGTCTTATCAATAACTTGTCCACCTATGCCCGTATCGATAACTACGGATTCATCGAAACCCCGTATCGTGTCGTCATTGAAAAGAACGGACATTATTACGTCTCCGACCGCGCTGAATATTTAAGCGCTGACGCCGAACGTGGCCACTTCATCGCTGAAGCCAACTTGCCGCTTGGTGAGCCGGTTGAAGTCGATGGCGAAATGGTCAAAGAAATCATCGGTGATGAAATCGTCTGCCGTCACGACGAGGACAACGTCCTCGCCCACCCGGCTCAAATCGATTACGTTGACGTTTCTCCGAAGCAGATCGTCTCTATCGCCGCTGCCTGTATTCCGTTCCTTGAAAACGATGACTCCACCCGTGCTCTTATGGGTGCGAACATGCAACGTCAGGCTCTCCCGCTCCTCCGTCCGGAAATCCCGTACGTCGGAACTGGCATGGAAGCCAAGATCGCTACCGATGCCGGCTTAGCCGTCGTCGCCGTTGCGGACGGTCTTGTCGTCTACGTCGACTCCCAGACCATCAAAGTCACCGAAGAAGGTGGCGTTGTCCGTCAATACGATCTCCAGAAATTCAACCGCTCCAACAATGACACCTGCATCAATCAGTGCCCGATCGTCGCTGTTGGCGACCAAATCAAGAAGGGCCAAGTCATCGCTGATGGCCCAGCCATGAACCATGGCGAACTCGCCCTCGGCCGTAACGTTCTCATCGCCTATATGACATGGGAAGGCTACAACTACGAAGACGCTATCATCATGTCTGAGCGCATGGTGAAAGAAGACTTCTACACGACCGTCCACATTGAGAAATACGAAGTGGAGTGCCGCGTCACCAAACTCGGTAAAGAAGAAATCACCCGCGATATCCCGAACGTTTCCGAAGAAGCGAAAGCCTTCCTCGACGAAAACGGTATCGTCGTCAAAGGCGCCGAAGTCAAAGAAGGCGACATCCTCGTTGGTAAAGTCACTCCAAAAGGACAGACTGAACCGACTCCGGAAGAAAAACTCCTTATGGCCATCTTCAACGAAAAGGCCAAAGAAGGAAAAGATACTTCCTTGCGTGTCCCGCACGGCGGCGCTGGCATCGTTCTCGATGTCAAAGTCTTCAACCGTGAGGACGATAAGCAGCTTCTCCCGCCAGATGTTGAGAAGTGCATCCGTATCTATGTTGTCCAGAAGAGAAAGATCTCCGAGGGCGACAAGATGTCTGGCCGCCACGGTAACAAAGGTGTTATCTCCAGGATCCTTCCGATCCAGGATATGCCGTTCTTAGCCGATGGTACCCCAATCGATATCATGCTCTCTCCGATGGGCGTCCCTTCCCGTATGAACATCGGTCAGATCTTCGAGGTCCACTTAGGCCTTGCTTGCCGTAAACTCGGCATGCGTATCGCGACCCCTGTCTTCGATGGTATCAGCGATAAAGAGGTCTTTGCCCTCATGAAAAAAGCCGGAATTGCCGAAGACGGCAAGACCGTCCTCTATGATGGACGTACCGGCGAAAGGTTCAGCGAACGTATCAGCGTCGGTATCCAGTACATGATTAAACTCGTGCACATGGTTGACGATAAACTTCACGCTCGTGCCACTGGACCGTACTCCCTCGTCACACAGCAGCCTCTCGGCGGTAAAGCCCAGAGAGGTGGTCAGAGGTTCGGTGAGATGGAAGTCTGGGCTCTTGAAGCCTACGGCGCCGCTCACGTCCTCCAGGAAATGATCACCATCAAATCCGATGACCGCGTTGGACGTAGGAAAGCTTACGAAGCCATTATCAAAGGCGACGACATCCCGAGGAGCTCCATGCCTGAGGCCTTCAAGGTCTTTACCAAGGAACTCAGAGGTTTGGGCGTCAAAGTCATCCTCAAAGATAAAGAAGGTTCCAACGTCGACCTCGACGAGATCGCCAAGAACAACATTATCGAAGAGAGGAAGGCCAACTCGGCTATTCGCAATCTTGCCAGCGGCAAGGACAGCCAAGAGCAACCCGAAACCATCGAGGTTGAACGCGAACAGGCTATGGAAGAAGGACTCAACTCTTTCACCAAAGCCATGTCGCTCGACTAATGAAAAGGAGGAATTACTATGTTTGACATTGCACAACTCAGTTCCGTCCAGATCGGTTTAGCTTCCCCTGACGAAATCAGGTCTTGGAGCCATGGTGAAGTCACCAAAGCCGAAACCATTAACTATCGTTCCCAGAAGCCGGAACCAGCCGGCCTCTTCTGCGAGAAGATCTTCGGTCCTTCTAAGGACTACGAATGCCACTGCGGAAAATACAAAAAGATCCGCTACCAGGGAATCACCTGCGAAAAGTGTGGTGTTGAAGTCATCTCCAAAGAATTCCGCCGCGAGAGAATGGGCCACATCGAATTGGCCTGCCCTTGCACCCACATCTGGTACTTGAAGGGAATGCCGAGCCGCATCTTCCTAGTTCTTGATATCCCAGCCAAACAGCTTGAGGAAATCGTCTACTTTGCCGCTCACGTTTGCACCAACCCTGGCAAGGCCAAATTCCTTAAATACAAAGAGTTCATCGACGAGAAGACCGCTCGTGGCACCGATCCTGAGGTCGTTGCCCAGGTCTCCTATGATGGACGCTTCCCGGTTGATGAAGACGGCGCCGTCATCGACACCAACAACACCAACCCACAGGCCAAGGAAATCGAATACACGGTCCACGGCGATTTCGTCAAAGAAATTGAAGAACTCGTTAAGTGGGTCGACGAAACCGACGAAGCCGGTAACGTCATCCTTGATATCGACGGAGCTCCGATGAGGAAGTACGTCGGCGTCATCGACAAAGACTCCTATGACTACGTCAGGGCTCATGAGATCATCAAAAAGATGCTCACCCCGAACGAAACCTTCGACTTCCAGACCGCTGCTAGCTTCATTTCCAAATACACCGGCGCCGAATTCGGCGAAGGTGCTGAAGCTATCAAACAGCTCCTTTCCGAAGTTAAGCTCGATGCCGAGATCGCTTCCATCAAGCTCCAGCTCAACGCCGGCAGCAAGGCCGCCGAAATTCTTTCCTCCTTCAAGAAAACCTTGGGAGAAAACGGAACCTTCAGCGCCGAAGCTCTCGTCAACTTCGCTCTCGACGTTAAGAAAGTCGAACTCATCGAAGCCGTCGACGCCGCTCGCAAACTCTTCGAAGTCGCCGATTACAAAGATTTCCTTAAAGAGGATGTCGTTTCTGAAGAAGTTCCGTCCGTCTCTCTTGAATTAAACGAAGAGGAAGTCTCGGTTGATTCCACTAAGAGAATCATCGAAGATCTCGCCGGCAAGATCGATAGCCTCGACCTCGTCTACAAATACAACAAACTCGACATCATCAAAGCCTTTGCCACCATTGGTGCCAACGTCACCATGAAGACATTGGACAACGCTATTGAAGATGCCCAGTCCGATTCCAAAGGAACAACCGCTAACGGCAACAAGGCCAAGCTCGCCAAGAGACTCGAGACCTTGAGTGCTTTCAAAGAAAGCAACCAGAAGCCGGAATGGATGGTCCTCGACGTTGTTCCGGTCATCCCGCCGGATCTTCGTCCGATGCTTCCGCTTGATGGTGGACGTTATGCCGCTAGCGACATGAACGACCTCTATCGTCGCGTCATTCACAGAAACACAACCCTTCGCAAACTTATCGACATGCGCGCCCCGTACGTCATCATGATGAACGAAAAGCGTATGCTTCAGGAAGCCGTCGACGCCCTTATCGATAATGGCCGTCGCAGCAAACCGGTCACCGGTCCGTCGGGCCGCGCCCTTAAATCCTTAAGCTCTGGCTTAAAAGGAAAGCAGGGCCGCTTCCGTCAGAACCTTCTCGGTAAGCGTGTTGACTACTCTGGCCGTTCCGTTATCGCTGTCGGACCAGATCTCAAGATGTATCAGTGCGGTCTCCCGCGCGAAATGGCTGTCCAGCTCCTTCGCCCGTTCATCGCCGCCGTCTTGATCAAAGAACAGTCCTATGCCCACAGACAGGCTGACAAGGTCATCGATCGTTATGATCCGATTGTCTTCGACATCGTAGAGAGAATCATCAGCGACCACCCGGTTCTCCTTAACCGTGCTCCGACCCTTCACCGTCTTGGTATCCAGGCCTTCCAGCCGAAACTCGTCGATGGCCGCGCCATCCGTCTCCACCCGCTCGTTTGCACCGGCTTCAACGCTGACTTCGACGGTGACCAGATGGCTGTCCACGTCCCGCTTTCAAAGGCTGCCCAAAAAGAAGCTTTGGAGTTAATGCTCGCTTCCAATAACATCCTTGGCCCGAAAGATGGCGAACCGATCGCCGTCCCGTCCCAGGACATGGTCCTTGGCAACTACCACCTTACCGTCGAAGAGACCTCCGTCGACTTCGCCGAACGTGCCGCTGCCTGCCGCGCCCTCGCCGCTAAGGAAGAAGCCAATAAAGACGCCAACCTCTTGCAGGCTGAACAGTATGACCTCTTCGCCGAATCCGAAGGCAAAGTCTTCGGCTCCACCAACGAAGCCCTCAACTGCTACGTCAATAAGCAGCTCTCCCTCCATAACCGTATCCTTATCCCTGCTACCGCCATCCACAAAGACGAAGGCACTGGTATGCCGGAAGGATCCAAAGGCAAATACCTCATTACCACCGTCGGTAAGCTCATCTTCAACCAAATCTTCCCGGATGACTTCCCGTACATCAACGACCAGCCGAAGAAAGAAGAAGCTGCCGTCCTTGAGCAACTCAAGCCGAGCTTCGTTTCTGCCGCTGAGGTCGAAGCTTGGGCCAAAGAAAACAAGGTCCCAGCCGAAGAGAACCCGATCAAAGCCTATGTTGCTTCTCTTGCGATCCACAAACCGATCACCAAGAAAGAACTTAAGACCTTGATTGCTCTCATCTTCAAACACTACGGCACAACCAAGACCAGCGCCGTCCTTGATAAAATCAAAGACCAAGGCTTCCGCTATTCAACCGTTTCCGCCGTTACCATCGCCATTTCCGACATCACTCCGATCGAAGGAAAGAGCGAGAAGGTCGATCAAGGCTACAAAGACGTCGAAAAGATCGAAGCTTGCTACGAGAAGGGATTCCTTTCCGTCGACGAGCGCCACAAGAAGATCGTTGCCGTCTGGACCAAGATCACCAACGCCGTTAGGGACGACATTAAAGCCCATAACGACAAAGATAAACGCAATCCGCTAGTTATCATGGCCGACTCCGGCGCTCGTGGTAACCTCGACAACTTCAAACAGCTCATCGGTATGAAGGGCCTTGTTGCTAACCCGAAGAACGAAGAAATCGAACTTCCGGTCGTCTCCTCTTACCGTCAGGGCGTTAAGGTCAGCGAGTTCTTCATTAACACCCACGGTGCTCGTAAGGGTGGTGCCGATACCGCTCTTAAGACCGCCGACTCTGGTTACCTCACTCGTCGTCTCGTCGACGTTTCTCAGGACGTCATCGTCCGTGAAGTCGACTGTGGCTGCGACCATGGTTTCCGCGTCCGTGAGATCAGAGATACATCCCGTGACCAGGTCATCGAAGATTTGAAGACCAGGTTGATCGGACGTTACTCGATGCACGACATCATCAACCCGACCACAAACGAAGTCATCGTTCCGGCTAACACCCTTATGAACGAAGACGACGCCAAGAAGGTCGTTGCCGCTGGCATCAAAGAAGTTGAGATCCGTTCCCTCTTCACCTGCCAGACCAAGAACGGCGTTTGCCAACACTGCTATGGTCAGAACATGGCCACCGGCAAACTCGTCGCTATCGGCGATGCGGTTGGTATCATGGCCGCTCAATCCATCGGTGAACCTGGTACTCAGCTCACCATGCGTGTCTTCCACACTGGTGGTATGGCCGGTAGCGATATTACTCAGGGTCTTCCGAGGGTCCAGGAGCTCGTCGAAGCTCGTAACCCGAAAGGCGAAGCCCTCATCTCCGCTATCGCCGGTACCGTCCACATCGAAAAGAACGGCTCCAAGACCATGGTCGTCGTCAGCAATGACATCGATAATGAGTCTTACGAGATCGCTCCTGGATCCCGTCTCCGCGTAAACGAAGGCGATTCCATCGAAGCTGGTGGAAAGATCACCGAAGGCGCTATCCCGCCGAAGAAACTCCTCGAAGTCAGCGACGTCGAGAAAGTCGAAGTCTACATGATCAAGGAAATCAAGAAGGTCTATGCCGCTCAGGGTATCGGTATCTCCGATAAGCACCTTGAGATCATCGTCCGTCAGATGCTCCGTCGTGTTGCTATCACCGACTCCGGCGATACCGATCTCTTAGTCGGAACTCGCCGCACCGTCGAACAGTTCACCGAAGCCAACACCAAGGCTCTCTTAAGAGGTGGACGTCCGGCTGTTGGAACCCCGATCGTCCTTGGTATCACCCAGGCTGCTCGTGAATCCGACTCCTTCCTCTCCGCTGCCTCCTTCCAGGAGACCACGAGAATCCTCACCCAGGCTGCCATCGAAGGTAAGCTCGACCCGTTGCACGGTCTTAAAGAGAACGTCATCACCGGTCGCCTTATCCCGGCTGGAACTGGCCTCCGCGATGGCCTCGAAGATGATTCGCTCGCCGATTTCACCGTCGAAGGCAAGATGCGCGAAGTCAAACAGCAGTACATCGAGAAGCACGACCGTCAGGAAATCGAGAAATAAATCGATAGAAAACAAGCTCTTAGGGAAACCTAAGGGCTTTTTCTTTGCTATATCTTTTATTTAGAGGAAAATAGACAGGATGAAAAAGAAAGCCGCCTTTTCTCTAATTGGATTCGCCTCTCTTCTTGCTTCCTGCGGAGAGTCTATTTCTTTTGCTTATGTTCCTTATCAATATGGAACGTTGGATGAGACGGCATTTCAGAAGATTCAAAAAGAAGGTTATTACCGCGCTGGAGAAAATACTTCGGTCGGAGACTATAAGTCGTTTGATGAAGTGTATCGCGACAAAGCTAAAGTAGGTGAACTTAATTTTTCCTGGCACGTCAATCTAACATCAACTGGAACTAGAAAGATGCTGGTTATCCCTGTTCAATTCGAGGATTATTTAGCGGAAGAGCATCTTCCGAAGGATTCTCTAGATCACATCAAAGAAGCTTTCTTTGGCGATGATGAGCATAATCAGTTTTATTCAGTCGCTTCTTATTACGATAAATCTTCATATGGGCGTCTTCATTTAGAGGGAAGAGTAACGGATTGGTTTACTTGTAAGTCTCATAACTATGAAGAATTAAAGAATGTAAAAAGCTCGACTAGTTGCACAAATAGGCTTCGCGAAATAAGAAACGAGGCTTTGGCGTGGTATGAGAATAATTACCCAGATGACCCGTTATCGAATTATGAATTCGAATATGGGAACGAAAATAAAACGCCGGCCATCTATTTCGTATATGCTCCGCCGACTGTTGGTAAGGACGTTGAGAATTACCGTAGCTCAATGATGTGGGCCTTCACCATCAATAATCCTGGCCCAACTTCATGGAGCTCCTATGATTTGACCAATTTGAACAAAGGAAAAGTCGATGCTCATACATATATTCATGAAGTTGGGCATATCCTAGGTCTAAAGGACTATTACGACTCGAACGGATTGATGCTTGAAGGAAATCCTTATAGTGGTTATTTCTCCCCTTTAGGGCGTGCCGATATGATGGATTACTCCCTTGGCGATCATAACTCTTATAGCAAAATGCTCCTAAACTGGGCCCGCCCATACGTTCCCGAAGGAAAATGCACCATAACGCTTCGACCCTTCTCTTCTTCCGGTGACTTTATCTTGCTGAAGAACAAATGGAACGGTTCGGTCTTTGACGAATACCTGCTTCTTGAATTCTACACCCCGGAATATATCAACTACGTGGATGCGAATTTCCGCGAAGAGGGCACCACGTTATTCAATAGAAGCGGTATCAAGGCATATCATGTCGACTCCCGCTTATTCATGACGAATAAGACAGGCGTTTTGCTCGCTTATACGGAGGGTGAAGACCATTCTTCTTATCAAGTCGATGTTGCTTTGGATAATTCCGGAAAAAGGAATCTTCAAACGTCTAATACGTTGATTCAGCTTCTCGATAAATCTTCTGGAAGCGGAGAACTGACCCCGTTCTATGTTGCATCCACTTATCAAAAGACGATGAAGGACTCTAACGGAATAGTTGGAGCCGAGCTTAGAGACGCCTTGTTCTATAAAGGCGAAGGCCTAAGCAAAGACGCCGTTTCGTTCCATGATGGCGGCGATAGCGGGTTTGGCTTTAAAGTCGAAGATCTAACCTCAACATACGCCAAAATTACAATCGAATAAGGCCGAACTAAAAACTCGGTCTTTTCTTTTGCTAACAAAAAAGCCAGGAACTAAATCCTGGCTTAGTTGGGTTTGCTACCTTAATTGAATCTATAGATCTCGTTGCCATCGGCGTCCTTGATGATGAGCTCTTCATACTCAGTGATGAGCATACCGCTATCGTAAAGGTCGTCGAATTCGATCTGTTCGCCTTCGCTCCAGTAGGTGACATCGGCGAAGATTTCGCCACGATCTCCGGCTTTCGTATCCGTGATTAAGTCATAGGTAACGGGTGTTCCGCCTGTAGCATCGGTAACAACAAACTGAACGGCGTATAAACCATCGTCAAGCTTGGTGTAGGTACCGACTCCAGTGCCGGTGCTTTCCTCGACCATAGCGTACAATCCGATATCGGACGTGACGTAGGTCTGGGTGTTAAGGCCGTTGTAGTGCATGGAGAGCCATCTTCTGCCATCAGCGGTGGCGAAGGTATAGAACTTCTTGTTGCTGGTGGTGTCGACGTGCCTTCCGTCGTTTGTATAAGCGCCAGCGAAGGTATCGGAGAACTTGCCGGTAGTGGCTCCGTTAGCGGCAACGGTCAAGGAGTACTTGGAGTTGTAGGTTTTTTCGTAGTAGGAAGAATAGGAGACTTCGTCGCCTTTATAGATTCCGGCGAGATCGTAGTCGGCCCATTTGCCATAGATGGCGAAGTCGGTGGCTCCGACTACTCCGTCCCAAGCCTCTGTTAAGGCTTCGTCGGTGAACCAACCCATGAACGGGGTGGCTCCGTTGGTTGGCTTGATGCTCGGCTTTGTGCCGGCAACATAAGAGACCTGATATGGATCTTCTCCGTTGTTCGGGTTGACGGTCATTGTGACTGCCTCAAACCAGTTGGCGTAGAAGGTCTTATCGGTGGTGGAGTTGACGGAAGTGACTTTGGTGCCGGCTCCGTTTGGCTCGGTGTACCAAGCGTCGAACACATATCCAGGACGTGTCGGATTGGTCGGGTATAAGCTGGAGAAGTAGACGTAGACATCGGCGTTAGCTTCTTTCACGACGGTTTGCTCGACGCCTTCGACTTCATAGCCGAGGTCGAACGTGACTTGGATGGTCGGGACGGCGGCTTCGAATGTCGAGTTAATTTTGTCGACGGTGAAGCGCATACGCATGGTGGAAGAATATTTGCCGAAGAGGACGTTTTCGGATTCTTCGTTATAGACGTAGTAGTTGTCACCTTTGGTGTAGTGGATGACGTGAGCGCCGGAAACTGTGATCTTGTTTCCATCGGCGTCGGTGTAGATACCCTGATATCCATCGAGCTTGCTTTCATCGGCTTCGTAGTCGGTGAGACCTAAACCAGTGGTGGTTTCGGTTGGGGCGGCTTTCTTCCAGAAGGTCTTGATGACGTTTTCGCCTTGTTTGACATCGATGATGGTGGCTTGGCCGATGTCTCTGGCGGTTCCGGTGATGGATAATTTCGCGCTATTCTCTCTGTTGTAGAGATCAATTCCGAATTTGACGTCTCCACCGGCGATCATACAAGAATCGGTTCCGCCGTTATATGGATAATTGATGAACCAGACGTCTTTGCTGGCGGCTGTGTTAAGGTTGTTGCATTTGACGTTGGAGCTTGAGCTGATAGCCGTGGCATCTTTGAACAAGATGTATGTTTTCTTGTTTCCGATAGCGGTACCGGTATCAACGATGATGGCGTTCCTAGTGGAATCAAACTTCATGACGGAGAGGCCGCCAGTCAATGTGCAAGCGCCAGTTTCGGCATTGTACGTGGAGATGGAACCCGTGATATCGGACGATCTGCTATAGGCGGTGCGCAAAGCGTATTTGCCGGCAACGTCGATTTCGATTTCGGTGTAGCTGACGCTGATTGGAGACCAGGTGTTTGTTACGTCAACGGAGAAGCCGACATAATGGCCGTTGAGCGGGTGCTTTTCGGCGTCGCTGATCCACTTGGCGTAAATGGTGGTATTAACGGTGATCTTTCCAGGGACGTATTCTGTGTTGAATTGATCATCGGTGTACCAACCGATGAATGTGTATCCGTCTCTTATCGGGTTGGTGACGGTGACGGTGGTGCCTGGTTTATACGGGACGACCTCATTGTCTCTTCCGTCCCCAAATACCTTGGTGAGGTAGACAGGAGCGATCCATTTTGCGTAAACCGATGCATCTGCTGTGTATCCGGTTGTGACGTAAGGAATGGTGCATCCTTCATTGGCGAACCAGCCATCGAAGTAGTAGTTTTCCCTAGTCGGATCGGTCAACGTGCCTTCGACGGTTCCATTAACGATCCAGGCGTACTCGTCTTCTTCGCCGTTGCCTTTTTTGACGGTAAGGGCGTGATAGGTGGAAGCTCCCTCGACGAATTTAACGGTGGCTTGGTCATCGCCTTTGTTGACGCTGCTGTCTTTTTGGAAACAGAATTCAAATCTATCTCCAACTTCAGTCTGTTCAGAATAGTCGAAATCAAAGTCTGTATCTGATGGTTTGTACCTGCCATCGCAAATCATAGTTCCGTTCTTTTTGATGGTGAGGTAGTCATATGACCTTTCACCAGAGCTTGTGGCGTGGAATGTGAATAAGCCGGCTTTTGTGATGGTTACGTCGAGGTAGGAATTGCTTCCGCCAGTGACGCCTTTGTTACCGCTAACCCATGTTCCATCGGTGCGCTGTGTCCAGTTGTGGGTGGAACGTCCGGCGGTGGTGAACTCGGCAGCTTTAGCAACATCACGCGATTCAACGGCCGCGCCGTATGGGGCGTCGCACATCGCGCAAGCTTTCTTCATATAAACGACATCGCCTTCGACGACCGTTGTGTAGTGACCGAAAGTGTGTTCGATGGTTGGGTCTTCGGCTCTTACGCAGCCGTAAGTTCCTTCGATGACCATGATGGTGGCTCCGTTTTCCTGAGCCTTGATTTGGAAGTAGTTAGCTTCGGCGGTTAAATCAAGGACGTTGGCTCCCAATGTGGCGACAACGAAGGTATTGGTCCAGTGGCCTTTTTCGGCGCCGGTATTAACGACGACCGAACCGGCGACAAGATTAACTCCGATGCGGTTCATGCCAAGGACTTCGCGGGTATTGGCGACCGTTCCGTTCGCTTCTAAAGCGCAGAAGTTGCCAGCGGATTCAGTGGCTCCGGTGAAGGCCAAGGCAACAGTGTTTCCGGTTGCTGTAGCGATTACTTCGCCATCGGTTGCCGTGGCATTAGTGGCGTTGAGGGTGAAGCCATAAGTGGTGGCTCCGGCGACGATTCCGCCATTACCAACTGGTCCAACCGCAGCAAAAGTAACAGTTCCGATCGCCAAGCAAGAGGCGAGAGCGGCAACTGCCAAGAAAGTCGATTTCTTCTTGTTCATGTTGAATTTCCTTTCAAATTTCTCGCATTTCAAACGAATATGCGATGTTTTATGAAAAAAACATTATCTTCTAGAGATAAATCGTCAAATATTTTTTTCATTGTTTTTTACATTTTTTCATGAAAACGGTTTCGAACGTTTTTCGATTTTTGTAAATGGTGACCAAGCGTCAAAAAAAGACCGGGAGATTAATCCCGATCTTTTTGGCTTATCACAAATTAGGCGAGAGTGAGAACGAGTCCGACAGGATAGCCGAATTGTTCGGTTGCGCCTTTTCCGATGTCGTTCGAGACAGCGGTGAGGGTTATATCGCCCGAGGCGTTAGTTCCAATGGTCCAGACCATGTGTTTGCCGGCGGACAAGTAGCTGACGCTTCCGGTGACGATGGTCATTGTCATTGTGTCGCCTTCGATTTCGGCAGTGAAGGTGCAGTCAACTTTGGTGTAGTGTCCATTGCTCTTCAATGTGCCGGTGATTGCGGATGTTGAACCGAATTCAACGGTGATCGTATTGGTTCCTTCGTCCCATTCGGATTCCCATGTTCCAACGACTTTTCTGCCAGCCCATTCGCTTAAAGTGGCATAGGTTTTGGCTTCTTTGTTGATTTCGTAGGAAGTGGCGGTTTCGCCGACCGTGACAGTGATCGCGGTTCCGGTAACAACGTAAGTTCCGGTCTCTCCGGCAAGGGTGCAACCCCTGTAGCCGTCGAGGACGAGATCTCCATCAGGTCCAGTGTAGGTTCCTTCATAGCCATCGGCTAACTGAGTGAACGTTCCGGCGTCTTTGTCGACAGTGACCTGATAGGTTTCTGTGCCGACTTTGACGTTGAAGACGCCTTCGGCGATGGTGTATGTGCCGTTAGCGGCATCACCGGTTCCGATTGTAACTTGAGCGGATCCTCCACCGTTGAGGGTGATGGTAGCGGCTTCGCCGTAGATAGATCCGGTGTAGGTTCCCTGATATCCGTCTAATTCAGAGAGATATTGGGTTCCGTTACGGGTGTAGGTGGCGATGACTTCGCCGGCGCTATCTTTGACGACAAGGATTTCGTGTTTGATAGATCCGGAGTAGAAGTCGCTGTAATTCTCCAATTCGTTTCCTTCACCATCTTCGAAGGTGACGTCAACGTAGGAGACGCCCTTTTGGGTATCGATCCAGAGCTTGTAGGTATTTTCACCCATGGTCCAGTAGATCATCTTGACGTAACGGCCAGTGCTTGTAGCGCCCGGGGTGAAGGCGAATGTTCCGATTGAGGAGGCTGGAGCGGATGCTGCTTTGACGTAGACGTCCATATCGGTGCTGGAATACGGCGTCGGCTGGAGGCTGTATCCCCTGACAGCGAACATGGTTCCGTCAGCGGCTTTGAGGAATTGAATCTGATTCTTGGCGTTGCCAATGTTAGCAAGCAATCCAGTTTCTTCGTCGTAGTCGTCCCAGCTGAAGGTTCCGGCACCAACGATGGATCCGTTTTCAACGGTCATCGTACGGGTAAGAGCCGAGGTGCTGGTTTCGTTTCCGTAGCCATCAAAGTTGTAGCCGAAGTAGCTGCCGACGATGGCCGGGAGGAGCTCCCACTTGGCGTAGACGGTGAAGTCGTTTTCGACTGGTCCAGGGACGTAAGGAGTGTTCAATCCTTCATCGGTGTACCAACCTTTGAACATGTAACCGTCGCGGATCGGGGTTTCGAGGGAAGGAGTGTTGCCCTGCGGGATGGAGATCGTCTTGTCCGGCTGTCCGTTGTTGAGGACGAGCGTAATGGTCTTGGCGGCAGCCCACTTGGCGTAAAGGGTGACGTTAGTCTTATATTTGGTTTGCACGTAGGCGATGGTGCACCCCGGATCTGTGAACCATCCGACGAAGGCTAATCCTTCGGCGGTTGGCTTCGGAAGATCGGAAGCGTAAACCCAGCAATCCCATCCTTTGGTGAGAGGCTCTGCCTGCTCGCCGTGTCCGCCCATATCGAACGAGACGGTGATGGTCTTGGCGGCTTTTACATATGTCTTGTTGGCGAAGTCGAGAACATAACCATTGGATGTGGTGGTGCTGTTGGTGTATACGATTTCGTTGGCGGTATCGCCTTCGACGTAAGTGTACCTGGTTCCGGAAGTGCTACCTTCATAGAAGCAGTTAACACCGTTGACAAAGAGAGTTGCGGTTTCTGCGTCGGCGAGTTTATAAGCGCCGAACTTCTCATCAGCTGGATACCACTTGTAATCGCTGGAGTTGTAACCGATCTTGACGTCTGTCATTCCCGGAGCAGAGAACTTGTAACCGTAAGGAGTGGAGAACGAAGTGACGCTGCTAGGAGCTTTGCCAGACATATCGACCACGGTGATGTCGTAGTGAACCTCATTGGTCTTGAGGTCGATGAACATGTAGTTTTTGGAGGAATCCGGTTTGGTGACTTCCAAATAGAGATATTTGTTTTGCTCATCGTTATTCAAAGCGAATGAATAACCTTTTGAACTGGAAGTATTGGTGGCACCTTTGTAGAAGACATAGAAACCATCGATATATCCGGTCTTCGGAACAAAGATAACGGCGCCCGCATCTTCGCTATTGATGATGTTGTAGTTTCCGGCTTCGCCTAAGCCAGTGGCTTCAGCATAAGAATCGATCGTGCCGGTCAAATCTCCGGTCATTTCGCCAGTAGCGGCGACTGTTAATGTTTTGCCGCTGCTGTAGTTGGAGGTGGTGGAAGTATACGGCTTCAAGTACCAACCTTTGTAAGCTCCGGCGAGCGGGTGCGTCTGAGAGTTGTCGAACCACTTGGCGTAGATCATGGTGTCGTCAGCATAGACGGTTTCGACATCGACTTTGGTGTTATAGGTGCTTTCTTTGTACCAGCCCAAGAAGGTGTATCCTTCGCGGGTTGGGGTTGGGAGTGTGCTGACTTTGCCGTTAACGGCGAGAGCCGGGGCTACTTCGTCGCCTTCCATGGTGTTGAAGGTGACGGCGCAATAGGTCAATTCGCCAGCGACGACTTTGAACTTAGCGCAGTCAGGCTCGTTGCTAGTCGAGCTATCTTTGGTGTAAGTGAAGGTGACGACGTCATTGACGGCGACTTGTCCTTCATAAGAACCGCTACCGATTTGTTTCTTAACAACGCTGGCGCTGTTGACTTTGACTTCGAAATAGTCCCACCAGCTGCTTCCGCTTCCTTCGCCGTGAGATTCCCAATCGAATTTGAGAGTACCGGCAGTGGTGACGGTGAATGTGGCCTTAGCGGTGCTGTTATTCTTATTGTGGTTTGTGCTTGTATACCAACCATCGGCATCAGCTTCGAAACCATAGGTTCCGTCTTTGTAATTCCAGTTTCCGGCGGCAAATGATGGTTTTGCGTACGGATAAGAAGTTCCGACGGGCTCGCCACAAACGGTGCAAACCTTGGTGACGGAGACGGAATCGCCGTTTTCAACGACGGTGAATTTATCACTGGCGGTGTGGGTAACGCCTTCTGGATCGGCTTCTTCGCAGACATAGGTGGCTTCAACGGAAGCGACGGTGGTGTCGGCGGTGGCTTCGATCTTGAAGTAGTTGGCGGATTTGGTCATGACGACCTCGCCAGACTCAGTGAGGGATTGGATGGTGGTCCAGTGTCCTTTGACGGCGCCGGCATAAACTTTGACGGCTCCGGTGAAGTTAACGGTCATCTTGCTGACGCCGAGGACTTCGCGGGTGTTGGAAATTGTGCCGCCGGTGGCTAAGGCACAGAAGTTGCCGGCAGATTCGGTAGCTCCGGTGAAGGCCAAGGCAACAGTGTTTCCGGTTGCAGTGGCGACGACTTCTCCATCGGTGACGGTGGCGTTAGCTCCGTTGAGGGTGAAACCATAAGTGGTGGCTCCGGCGACGATTCCGCCATTACCAACTGGTCCAACCGCAGCGAAAGTAACGGTTCCGATCGCCAAACAAGAGGCGAGAGCCGCAACTGCTAAGAAAGTTGATTTCTTTCTGTTCATGTTGTTTTTCCTTTCAATATTCACGCGTTTTCATACGAATACACGTAATTTCTGCAAATAAGTTAAGTAAAGGATAGAAATCGTCAAATAAAATTTTTCACTTTTTGCCATTTTGTTACTGAAAGCGTTTTCTTGAAAGTTTCATATTGCTCAAAAATTGCTAAGCGTTATTACTGACAACCTTTTAAATAAAAGGTATTGGATTTTCCCTCCTTTGCCTCATCAAGTGAAAACACAATCTTTTCTTTTTCATGCAAAAACGATTTTTTAGGCAAAAATAGGTCGCTAAAAATCTTTTTTGCTTGCTAACTTTTTTTCCTAACTTATAGTTAGACGACATTATCAAGAAAGGAGAGCTCAATGATTAATCTTAAAAAGCTTCTAATTTTGACAAGCGCGACCTTGATGTTAGTTGGTTGCAACAAGACGTCTGATTCGTCTATTTCTTCGGAACCAGGATCCTCGGTGAGCGAGGCTTCGTCTATGTTCACTACCTCTTTGCCTGACAGCAAAATCATAAGTAGGGGAATTTCGGTTTCGGATTTCCTAATCGATATCAATGTTGGTGTTTATGCATTAAAAGGACACGATTATCGTATCGGATTCAGCTTCACCAATGGTTCTCCTACCGAAAACCCGATTGTCGAGAGCAGCCGTCCGGACATCGTTTCGGTCTTCCAAGACGAAAAAGGACATTTCTATCTCCATGGCAAATGCGATGGAGACACGGTTCTCGAGATCAGAGATAGCGATGGATACACCCATTATCGCAACGTCGTCCATTGCCGCAGCGAGAAGACCCTTGAGGAAATGATGGATTATCTCCTTAATGGCGTCGACCACTGGCAGTCTTGGCTCTATGAAGGAAACGACCAACGCCTATACTTTATGGACGATGACGACGCCGTATTGGAAGGCAAGGACGAAGGAACGCCGATTGGTAGCGTCGACTTTATGTACGTGCATGAACCCTACGACTTCAACGGCACCCATTACGAAGACACTGAAGAAGAATATTTCTTCCGTATCCCTAACTTCGAATGCAAAGCCACAAGCCTCGCTTTAGTTGGATTCTTCATCGGAAAAGCCGGTGACATGATCCATACGATGACTCCGTCTATCGCTTCGGCGGTATTCACCCCAGTGTTCTAATAAGGAGATTTTGAATCATGAAGAAAAACAAAATCATATCTGTCGCCCTCTTGTCCTCGGCAATGATCCTTGCCGCTTGTGGCGGCAATGGAGGAAATTCCTCCCAAACTTCCGGACAAGAAAGTGCCCAAAGCGGACAAACAAGTGCCCAGTCTGGAGAATCCGAAGTTCGTAAATACGTCGTTCGCATCAGCGCGACCGCCGGCGTCACTATCGTCGCCGATAAAACAAAGGCCGCTGCCGGCGAAACCGTCACCCTTAACGTCACTTTGGCCGAAGGTTATAACCTCAAGAGCTTGACTGCTGGTTCGGAAACTTTAACCGTCTATGAAGGAGTTGCCTCATTTACCATGCCGGATGACGATATTATCGTCAAAGCGACCGTCACTGTTTCCGGTGATGTCGTTATCGCCGGAACCGTCGCCGCTCCGATGGTCAAAATCAGCGAAACGCTTTATAAAGCCACCGGCGTCGAAGTCGTCAATGATTCTTACTTTGTCATCAAGGTCGGAAATACTATGTATGGCTGGATGTCCCTTGATAAATATCAGTCTTTCGGAGATATCGAACTTCAATATCCCTATGATACGGGAACGTATGGCAAAGTTAGCCCAATCGCCGTCGCCGGTAACGCTGCTTATGACATCGTCTTTGACTTAACCAAAGCCAACCCGATCACCATTCAGCGCAGCGAAGTTTTGTCTCTCCCGACCACCGCGGGCCAGGTTGCCGATATCTTTGGCGCCATGTCCGTCCATAGGGTCATCAACCCGGCTAACGTCAAACACGTCACCTACACAAGCGCCAAGCTTAACAAAACATTTGAATGGAAACGTTATTCGGACAATTCCTCTTACGCTTCCGTTAAAGGCTTAAGCCCGCTCGATACTTCTGTTAAGCATGTCTACCGTTCCATTAAGGACGGCGTTTATACGACCGTCAATAACTTCACCCAGGGTTTGCAAAATAAAGACATCAACTGGATGGATGAAGCTCCTTTGAAATCCAAGGTTGATGGCAAGTCTGTCGCCTATTCTGCCAAGTACGAGATCGTCGATGAATTCAGCACAGTCGCCGACCAAAAGAACTATCAGATTGAATCCGACAAGGCCCAATATATGGTCGACCACAACTTGTTTGACCTTTACGCCATCGATTTCGATCAGCACGAAGGCTATCGCACCGGATTTGATATGGAAGACAATCCTTCTCTAAAGGATTACGGACTTTCCATCAAATCGACCCCGAATGCCGATGGTGGATTCACCACCAGCATCGAATCCTACAAGGATTATCAGCTATCGCAAAACATCAACATGGAGATGGTCCATTATGCCTATAGCATTTCGGTCACCTTCACAAAGGCTGGCGCTCCGTTAAACGGATCCTTCAGCGAAATTCATTACGATGATGACGCCTATGACTTTGTCACCAAACAATATAAACCTGGATACGAAGAACTCGGAACCGTCATCAATCAAACCGTTTATGCCTATGAATACGGAGAAGCCTATGAGGGCGCTCCAACTTTCGATGCCACCCCGTATTTTGCTAGCGAAATTACTCCGGCTGTCATCCACAACAAACAAGCCGTGACCGTTGTCGCTCCTGGCACCAACCTCAGCGAAGAGCTTAAGGTTACCGCTTCTCCGTCTACGGCCCTCGACGCTTGGCAATATGGCTTCGTTGGCTGCTCCGATCCGGAGATGGTTTATTACAACCAATACAGCTACTGGCAGACCGATTACGATAAAGAAGGAAAATTCACCATCACTGTCGGTAACCACGTCGACACCAACGTCACCGCTACCCTTGAATTAGAGAACAAGGTTACTACCTACATCCGCCAATTCGGCTTCAACGATCCATACGATAAGCGCGTCACCAAATATGAAGACGGCTATGTCATGGCTGGCGAAACCTACGCCTTCAAGCTTGGAACCCAGGCCTATGAAGACCCGGAGTGCTCCGCTAAAGCTATCGGCGATAAGGGAAGCCTCAGCGGCATCACCTTCGGCTATGACAAAGAAGGCTACATCGAGTGCAGCGTCGACACCAAGAACCGCAAACTCGTCGTCAACGCCACCGGCGCCATCACCAAGATGAAAGACGATGAAAGTTCCATCGTTATCAAAGTCACCGTCAATTCCCCGTATTACGGAACGGATCGTGCCCCGACCGTCTTGAACATCACCGTTTACAACGTCCACAGCAAGATCAGCGAAGAATATCTCCCTGGAACCTGGAAGGTTGAAAAAGAATCCGCCGGCGCTCCTGGAGATGTGATGAACTTCACCGCCGATGTCGCCGCTTCCGGCTACAAGACCGGCTCCATCACCATCGAAGATAACGAAGTCTTGAACACTTGGACCTTCGAATGGAACTTCGACGGAACCGAAGTCTTGTTCCATAACGTCAAGTACGTCTCCGGAACCACCTACAAAGACTACATGTTCTTCGACATCACCTGTGTGATTGAATGGCAGTCCAATAAGCTTGGTCTTTACTTCGTCGCGACTTCTGTCGGCGGATCCGAAGAAGGCGAATGGTCCGGCAAAGAAAAAATCATCCTTGGCGATTACTACGAAGATGAAGAAGGATACATTGAGTACTCCTACGTCTTCTTCGAGAAGAACGCCTAATCAAAATAGAATATAGGCTCGCTTCGGCGGGCCTTTTCTTTTGCAAAGAAAAACCTCGCGGCTATTTCGCGAGGTTTTTTACCTTTAGTTGACGTTATATTTATCGATTTTATCTAAGGTCGCGGTTACTTCGATCTTATCGGCGGTGCCGAAGTTCGAGAATTCATATTCAGCGTAATATTCGCTTCCCTTGAATGTATATCCCAAGATGAAGCTTACCGTGGTGTTGGCTCCGTCGAGGTCTTTGCATATGAGCTTTAGGGAAGAAGGGGTGCAGCCGTTTTCGATCAAGGTGTTATAGACTTGGAAATTCTTCGCGAAGTCGACAGCGAAGTCGACCCTCGGTGTCACGAATTCGACCTGCTCGCCATCGTCATAATGATCAAAGGCATAAAGCTTATTCCAAAGGATCATGTTGGACGGATAGTTGTAGACGTCTCTAGACGTGACGTCAGGATTTACGTTATATGGGTTGGTGGTGACGATATTAACGGCGAAATTGTGGATGCTGAAGTAATATGAGCCGTTATAAGTCGTATCTTTCACGAGACCTTCTTTAATGGTGGTCGAGAGCTTAACGTTGTTTAATCCGATTAGTCCATAAGAGTAAGCGCCTGTCGCGGCTTTATATTCATCCGTATATTCGCCATAGAAGTAGCGGGGGAGGAAGTGCTCGGCGCCGATATAAACGCCATCCTCGTAACAATTCCTTTGATAATTGTTCTCCATGAACATGTCATAGACTTGGTTTTCGATTATGTCGTTTTCGTATGGCTTGCCGTCTTTGATTATCGCTTCGACTTCCGGATTGCTCGTCGTGCCGACCTCCCTAACATAGAAGGAGGCCTCGTAGTTTGTGGTGGTGCCGATTGATCCGTATAAAACCCCATTGTTATAAGTTATGGAAGAATAGACAATCGAGGTGAAAACATCCGCCGACAAATCAAATATATTAAGGAATAAGAGCCTAGATTTTTTGGTGGTCAAGGCGATGTCGTTGCTTCCGGAAACCAAATCGGATCCAAAATCGGAGAACGTTAAGAATGAGCCATCGTATAAAGCGGTTTTTCCAACGACTTCATAACCGATTCTAGGTGCGTCTTCGACCGGTGCGAGTTCGGCATATTTGTTGCCGACTTTCGCATATCCCCAACCGAGCGCGGCGTTTTCATCGTAAACGTATTCGTTTGTGTAGTAACGGGAATACTCCTCGATTGTGCTTCCGTCTTCTCCGTATATTTCGATATCCAAAGTGAAGTTATGGTTCTTCGCCAAATAGTCGACCATATCTTTCAAATCGTTTATGACCGGTTGAGCGGAAGTGGCCGAAGAGGTGGTGTTACCTCCGCTTCCACAAGACGCCAGTAGGGCGGGAACCATCACGAGTAATGGGAGAAAATGCTTTTTGTAATTCATAGGTGAAAGACTACCACAATAAAACAAGAAAGCAATTTTAGATACAAAAATATCTATCGAATTTTTATATGATTTGTATATAATCGTGTGTTGTTTAGGACAATTTTTGAAATAAACGACAATACATGAGGAGGTTAGTTATGCCAGAGCTCCCAACATATCTAAATGAAGCCGACCTTATCAGGGCTTTGTACTTCAAAAAAGATAATTATTTGATTGAAAAAGCTGAATTCCACGAGTCCCTCGAATTCATTTTTGTAATAAAAGGAAAGACCGAGGCTTATATCGGCAATGAGAAGCACATTATCGATGAAGGATGCGCGTTTTTCGCCGATTCTTTCCAACCCCACAGATATAAAGTTTTGACTGAAGAATTCGAATCTTATGTCGTTGTTTTGGGCCCTGAATACACCGATTCGTTCAGAAAAATCTATAACGGAATGGCTTTCCCAACCGAACTAAACGACAAGGAGAAAAACAAATTCCTCTTTGCGATTTTGGATCAATGGATGTCGGAAGAAAGCAAGACGTTCCTCAAGAACATGGGAGTCATTTGCTTCCTCCTCTCCAAAATCGCCGATTACTATCCGCTTGTCCGCGTCGATAGGCCAAAAGACGATTCCGTCGCCTTGACGCTCATTCGTTACGTCAACGATCATTTCACCGAAGATATCAGCCTGAATTCCCTTGCTTCTGACATTGGATATTCCGTTGAATATTGCTCAAAGACCTTAAATAAGGTCACCGGAAGGAATTTCCGCGAATACCTCAACCTTCTCCGTTACAGGAAAGTCGAGGAGCTCCTTAATGATCAGGCCCATTCTTCAATCAGCATCAGCGAGGCTCTAGCGATGGCGGGATTCAACTCGCCGGTCACCTATTACAGGGCCAAGAAGAAATACGAGAGCTCAGCTCAAAAACTTAAATAAGAAAACGGCATCCAAAATAGCTTTATACGGCGAAGTTGGATGCTTTTTTCGATTTATTTTGACAACGATACCCAGTGTGCATATACTTGCACCCGGACATAAATGAAAAGCCGGTTTCGGCTCTTTATTTACCCCGATGCATGACACACCGGGGATTGTGTGCACAAACAAAAAAGGAGAAAACACAAAATGCCAACGATCAACCAGATGGTCAGGCTCGGCCGTAAAACTGCCGTTAAAAAGTCCAAATCCCCTGCTTTAGGCAAGAGATGGAACAGCCTTACCAAGAAAAACACCAACCAGCCCTCCGCTCAGAAACGTGGAGTTTGCACCCGTGTTGGTACCATGACCCCGAAGAAACCGAACTCTGCGTTAAGAAAATACGCTCGTGTCCGTCTCTCCAACGGTTATGAAGTCACCGCCTACATCGGCGGCGAAGGACACAACCTCCAGGAACACTCCACCGTCATGATCCGTGGCGGCAGGGTTAAAGACCTCCCAGGCGTCCGTTACCACATCATCCGTGGTTGCCTCGACTGCGCCGGCATCGAAGCCCGTCGTCAAGGCCGCTCCCTCTACGGCACCAAGAAGCCGAAAGAGAGCAAATAAGGAAAGGAGAATTGAACAATGCGTAAAGGTTCACCCGCTAAAAGGGACGTCCTCCCGGACCCAATTTATAACTCCAAATTGGTCACCAGCTTGATCAATAGGGTTATGTATGATGGCAAGAGGGGCACTGCCCAGACCATCATCTACAAAGCTTTCTCCAAGGTCGAAGAAAAGACCGGAAAGCCGGCTATGGACGTCTTCGCGACCGCCCTCGCCAACATCATGCCGAACGTCGAGCTCAAAGTTCGCCGCGTCGGTGCCGCCAACTTCCAGGTTCCAACCGAAGTCACCCCTGAGCGTCGTCAGACCCTCGGACTCCGCTGGCTCGTCACCTATTCCCGTCTCCGCAATGAGAAGAAGATGGAAGACAAGCTTGCCAACGAGATCATCGATGCCGCCAACGGTGTCGGCGGATCCGTCAAGAAGAAGGAAGACATCCACAAGATGGCCGAAGCCAACAAGGCTTATGCTCACTACCGCTTCTAATTAACTGGAGGAAAATCCCATGGCTGAAAACGAAATCAAAGAAACTGAAACCTACGATCTCCCCCATACCCGTAATATCGGTATCATGGCTCACATCGATGCCGGTAAGACCACAACCTCTGAGCGTATCCTCTTCTATACCGGACGTACGCACAAGATCGGTGAGGTCCACGAAGGTACCGCCACCATGGACTGGATGGTCCAGGAACAAGAGCGTGGTATCACCATCACCTCTTCCGCTACCACCTGCTTCTGGAAGGGCAACCGTATCAACATCATCGACACTCCAGGACACGTCGACTTCACCGTTGAGGTCGAACGCCCCCTCCGCGCTCTCGACGGTGCCGTCACCGTCCTCGACTCCAAAAACGGCGTCGAGCCGCAGACTGAAACCGTCTGGCGCCAAGGAACCAAATACAATGTTCCTAGGATCGTCTTCTGCAACAAGATGGACGCCACTGGTGCCGACTTCGACATGTGCTTAGCCTCTCTTAAAGAGAGACTCGGATGCTGCGCCGCTCCGGTTCAGTGCCCGATCGGCCGTGAATCGAACTTCAAAGGAGCCATCGACATCATCCGCCGTGAAGCTTGGATTTACAGCGATGACAAGACCCAGGCCCCGCAAAAGATCGACATTCCTGAGGAATACCTCGACAAAGTCGAAGCTTACCGTATGGATCTTCTCGAGAAGCTCTCTGCCTTCAACGATGACCTCATGATGATGGTCCTCGAAGGTGAAGAACCCTCTGAAGAAATGATCAAAACCACGATCCGTAAAGCCGTTTTGACCGGCGAATTCTTCCCGGTTTTCTGCGGATCTGCTTATAAGAACAAAGGCGTTCAGCTCTTGCTCGACGGCATCATCGAATATCTCCCGTCTCCGCTTGATATCCCAGGCGAAAAGGGCGAATGCGATGGCGAACCGTATGTCTGCGAAGCCACCGACAGCAAACCGTTCGTCGGCCTCGCCTTCAAGATTGCTACCGACCCGTTCATCGGACGTCTTGCTTATGTCCGTGTCTACCAGGGTGTCCTTAACTCTGGATCCTACGTTTACAACAGCAGCAGGGGAATCAAAGAGCGTATCGCCCGTTTGGTCCTTATGCACGCCAACCACCGTCAGGAAGTCGAAAGACTTCACGCCGGTGAAATCGGTGCCGTTGTCGGCTTGAAGTCCACAACCACCGGTGACACTCTCTGCGATGAGAATGTCGATGTCGTCCTCGAGAAGCTCGTCTTCCCGGAGCCGGTCCTCGAAGAGGCCGTCGAACCGAAGACCAAAGCCGACCAGGAAAAGATGTCCAACGCCCTCATCAAACTCGCCGAAGAAGACCCGACCTTCCGTGTCCGCACCGATCAAGAGACCGGTCAGACCGTTATCGCCGGTGTCGGTGAACTTCAGCTCGACGTCCTTATCGACCGTCTCCGCCGTGAGTTCAACGTCCAGGTCAACGTCGGTGCCCCGAGCGTCAACTATCGTGAAACCATCCGCGTCACTGGCGAAACCCAGGGACGTTATGTCAAACAGTCTGGTGGTCACGGTCAATACGGTGACGTTTGGATCCGTTTCGAACCGAACCCGGGCAAAGGCTTCGAATTCGTCGACGCTATCGTTGGCGGTGCCGTTCCGAAGGAGTTCATCAAACCGACCCAGCAAGGTCTCGAAGATGCCCTTCAGCGTGGTCTCGTCGCCGGATATCCGGTCATCGACGTCAAAGCCACCTTATTCGATGGTTCTTACCACGATGTCGACTCCAGCGAAGCTGCCTATAAAGTCGCCGCTTCCTTGGCTCTCAAAGCCGCCGCTAACAAGTGCAACCCGGTCATCCTTGAACCGATCATGAAGGTCGAGATCACCGTTCCGGAGCAGTACTACGGCGACGTCGTCGGCGACATCTCCCGCCGCCGCGGCGAAATGAGCGGTGAAACCCAGCGTGGAAACGCCAAGCAGATCGACTGCATGGTTCCGCTCGCCGAAATGTTCGGCTACGTCACCGACCTTAGGTCCATCACCCAGGGCCGTGGCAACTTCACGATGTCCTTCGACCACTATGGCGAATGCCCGCGCTTCGTCCAGGACGAGATCATCAAGAAGTCCAGCATGAGCAACCGCTAATCAATACTCTAGTATTGCTAAAGGAAACTCATTGCTCTATCATTAACAAGCCTACTTAAACCATTTATTGGAGGAATATCACAATGGCAAAAGAGAAATTCAACCGCGACCGTGTCCACGTTAACGTTGGCACCATCGGTCACGTCGACCACGGCAAAACCACTTTGACTGCCGCGATCACCCACGTCCTCGCTATGAAGGGCATGGCCAAAGACATGGCTTACGCCGCCATCGACGCCACCCCAGAAGAAAGAGCTCGTGGTATCACAATCAACACCGCTCACATTGAGTACGAAACCGACAAGAGGCACTACGCCCACGTCGACTGCCCAGGCCACGCCGACTACATCAAGAACATGATCACCGGTGCCGCCCAGATGGACGGAGCCATCCTCGTCGTCGCTGCTACCGACGGCGTCATGCCGCAGACCCGTGAGCACGTCCTTCTTGCTCGTCAGGTTGGCGTCCCGTACATCGTCGTCTTCCTCAACAAGACCGACCTCGTCGACGATCCTGAGTTAATCGACCTCGTCGAAATGGACGTCCGCGACCTCCTCTCCAAATACGAATTCCCTGGCGACGAACTCCCAGTCGTCAAAGGCTCTGCCCGTAATGCTGGCATGGCCACCTCTCCGGATGCCCCGGAAGCCAAGTGCATCACCGAACTTCTCGAAGCTCTTGACTCCTACATCCCAGATCCGGCCCGCGACACCGATAAGCCGTTCCTTCTCCCGATCGAAGACGTCATGACCATCTCTGGCCGTGGCACCGTCGTCACCGGCCGTGTCGAGCGTGGTATGATCAAGATCAACGACGAAGCTGAAATCGTCGGTATCCGTCCGACCCAGAAGACCGTCGTTACCGGCCTCGAAATGTTCCGCAAGACCCTCGACTTCGCTCAGGGCGGCGATAACGTTGGCGCCCTCCTCCGTGGTATCACCCACGACCAGGTCGAGCGTGGCCAGGTCCTTGCCAAGCCGGGCTCCATCGTCCCGCACGACAAGTTCACCGCTTCCGTCTACGTCCTTACCAAAGACGAAGGTGGCCGTCACACCGCCTTCCTCAATGGCTACCGCCCGCAGTTCTTCTTCAGAACCACTGACATCACCGGTAACATCAGCCTCCCGGCTGGCACCGATATGGTCATGCCTGGAGACCACGTCACCATCACCGTCGAGCTCATCCACCCGATCGCTATGGAAAAGGGCACCAAGTTCTCCATCCGTGAAGGTGGCAGAACCGTCGGCGCCGGAACCGTCGCCGAAATCCTTAAATAAGGATTCTAGGTATCCAAAAATAGACCTCCTTAATCGGAGGTCTTTTTTT